>JBJFDJ010000050.1:0-4228 GCA_051889975.1 Christensenellales bacterium | reverse complement strand
TGTTAGATGTTTGGCTGACTTTTTCAAAATAGTCATCATAACTTGCCCCACCAAATCTCAAAGATTTTCTGTTGCACTTTTCTTCGGCATATTGTTGTCGTTTGCTCTTTGCTCCAAAGCGACTATTTGATTTTGCAAGTTTTTTTGTGTCCACCAAAATATGATTGATATTTTCATTTTTTGTTTGATATTTTTGGATTTTTGCCTTTGTTTGTTTTTCAATTTCTTTTAAATATGATAATTGCGAAAGGTTTGTGATAATATCTAACACTTTGCCAGTTTGTCCAGCACGGGCAGTTCTGCCAATTCGGTGCACATAGTATTCAAGTTGTTGTGGAAGGTCATAATTTACAACCCATTCAACTTGTTTTATGTCTAGTCCACGAGCTGCAACATCTGTGGCAATCAAAACATCAAACTTTTCGTCCTTAAATGCCTGCAAAACTCTTTTGCGTTCATTTTGTTTTAAATCACCATGTATTGCCCTGCTTGTTATGTTGTTTTTGTTTAAAAAACTCTCCAAATCTTCGGCATATCGCTTGGTGTTTACAAACAAAATCGTCTTGCCAAAAACATCTGTGTTAAACAACTCTTTTATCAAATCTTTTTTGTTTTTTTGGTCAACAAAAACATAACTTTGCTCAATTTTTTCAATGGCTTTGTTTTCTGCGCCCAATTCAACTAACACACTGTTTTTTTGATAGTTTTTAACAATATCTTTAATTTCTTGTGGAATGGTTGCGCTAAAAAGTATGGTTTGCCTTTGTTTGTTTGTGTGGCTAATAATTTTTTCAATATCTGGCCTAAAACCCATATCAAGCATTTCATCAGCTTCATCTAACACAAGGGTTTTTAAACTCGCCAAGTTTAATTTTTTGCGTTTTAACAAATCAATTAATCTACCCGGTGTGCCAACTAAAATATGTGGGTTGTTTTTTATTGCTTTAATCTGTCTGTCAATGTTACTGCCACCAAAAACCGCACAAACTTTAACATCAACTGCAACGGCAATCTTTTTTAACTCATCTGCAACTTGCATGGTTAGTTCGCGTGTTGGGCAAACAACAAGTGCTTGCAAAAAATCAAAAGATAAATCAACTTTTTGTATAATAGGCAAGCCAAAGGCAAAAGTTTTTCCACTGCCCGTTTGACTTCTGCCAACAATATCTTTGCCATCTAAAATAAGTGGTATTGTTTTTTGCTGTATTTCTGTTGGATATAAATATCCGTTTTGTTTTAATGCTTCAACAATTTTTTCATTTAAGCCAAGTTTATTAAATTCCATAATTATCCTACTTTTGTTTTTTTAACTATAATAGTTTATCAAAAACACATTTTATAGTCAATAAATAAAAAAATTATAAGTATTTAGGTTGTGTCCCATTCAGAATTTTTTATGTTTAATCAACAAAAAAAAGACATTTAATTTACTATTAAAAATGTCTTTTTTAAACCATTATTAATTAAAAACTTTTATTTAGACAACTCACTTGCAATTTTGCTTAAAATTGCCAATGTTTTTTTGTCGCTTATTTGGTCGCATATTTCATTTATAAACTTAATTTTTATTATATCATATTTTTCTTTGTTGAGTCTTTTGGCAATATCAGAAACAGCATTTCCACAATAAGGACAAAAATTATAATTTTTTAAAATTTCTTTTTCACATGCTTTGCAAGTTAATTTTTCCATAAATCGCTCCTAATACTTTATCAATGTATCATTATTTAATTTGTCGTCAACTTTTTCCTTGATTATTTTGCCCCATGCTTCCTTTTGGCGTTTTAGATATTGAATTTGATTTTCAATTTCAAAATCTGGGTCATCAAACAAATTTTTGTCATCTCCAAGAATTATGGTTACATCGTTGCTTGCTTCTGGCACAAGCATAAACACATTGCCACTGTTGACCATTGTTTTTGGATATTTGCCCTTTGTGACATTTTGATAAACCAAGTTGCCTGATGGATAAATTATGTTATCGTGATATTCTGTTGCTGTAAAGTTTCCGTTTGTTCTGATGATAACATCTGCAAGCGACTCGCCATTGTAGTTTTTTGCATATTTGCTCATGCCAGCAGGGTCAGCACTTTTTGTGGAAATATTTGTTTCTAACCTAATTGTGTTGTATATGTGTTTTCTGTTTGCATTCTTTTTAACAAAATTGATGTTAACAGAAGTTCCTTCACTTATATAATGCAAATTTGGATTGTTTATCTCATCAACAATTTCTTGCATAATATCAAGCCCAACACCACTTGTTTTGCTGTTTAAAGCATTAAATTCTTGTGGACCTTTCATAAGAACAACTTCTGCGCCCAAATCCAACGCCTTTTTAACTTGTTGTTTAAGCAAACTTTTTCGTTTTTGCAAACCAACAAACATACGAATATTTTCAGTTTTGCCATCATCCAAAACAACTTGTTCGTTAAAAAACTTTTTAAAATGAGCAAGAGTCCACTCTTCGCCAATTATATTGCCAGCAAACAAAGCAACGGGTTTAACTTTTTTGCTTGAATTTTTTAAACACTTAAAGTTTTCTTTTAAGGTGTTCTCATCATAAAAATTACTGCTATCGCCAATGCGTTCGTTGCTAAAAGACACAATTTTAACGGCTTCTTGTTCTGGTTCTAGCACCAACGAATAATCGCTAACTTTTTTTGTCTTTTTTCGTTGAATATAATCAGAAAATTCCTTAAATGTGGCGCTTCTACTATTTAAAATATCTTGATTTTTAGCATAGTTGCTAACTTTTGCTTTTTTCTTGCCATAAGTTTCATCAAACCAAGTTTTAACTAAAAATTCTTCTTTTTGTTTGTTTGTTTTCCAAAATTCTGCCATACATCACCTATAATAAATTTGTTACGTCTTTTATTGACATATCTGCCATTTTTTTACTTTCACTTTTATATAAATCAAAGTCCTTATTGTGTTCTTGATAAATTTTTGCAGGTAAAGTCAATTCGCAAGAATTTCGCTTTAAAATAGGAAATTCAATAATTTCTAACACATCTTCTGCTTTGTCGTTTGTTTCATTTGGATTAAAATTATCGTTGTGATTGTATCTAAAATCTAAAACATTTAAATTTTGAATAATTGTGTCAGCAAAAGAATTGTTAAATGAACTTGAAGTCTTGCTTGCAAAAGTGCTACATTCCCTAACTCTCACAGTTTTGTTGTAACTGCCCGTAACCCTGCCAAGTGAATTTGTTATGTTGCATTCAACATTAAAGTCGCAACTAGAGTTGCCATGAAAATGGCCACCCAATATTATATCCGGAACAATATCAGTATTGTGCAAACGATTGTATTCCTTAATTACACCCATTCCTTGTTGATAAATTTTGTTTGCAGAGGCAATTCTTTCGTTTGGTGTTTTACCCCTTCCGTGAAGTGTTAAAATGTGAACAGGTTTGTAATATAAAAACTTCTTGTTTTTGTAAACTGGCATATCTATAATATAAAGCATTGCATTTGGTGAATATGAAATGCCATTTGCTTCCATAATTGTCCTTTCTGCGCTTACATAAACATTTTTTAATCTGTCACCTTGCTGTGGTTCACCATGATTGCCACCAACAGCGCCAAGTGTTTTATGCGCGTTGTAACCAACTTCTTTTTTGGTTAGCAAAATTTCATCTTCAACATTAAACTTTGCTTCTTGTGGCTGGCAGTTGTTATAATTGTTTATGCTAATAGTTGCCAAATCCCCCAAATAACAAAGACCAACATTTGTATTATGGCAATAGTTCTTAACCATATTCCAACGATTATAAACCATCTCGTCAGTATGTAAGTCGCCAATTCCACAAATTCCAAAATGTTTTTTGTTGCACTTAAAATAGGTTGTGCCACATTGGTCAATGTTTGGTCGTGGATTTTTTAATTTGTCATACAAATCAGCTTCTTTAACTTCATTAAACCATGTGTCGGTAAAATAATTTTTGTTATTTTTTGATGGTTTTAAATGTTTTAAATCCATAAATACCTTCCTGTGTATATTATAACAAATCACCAATTCAATGTCAATGGCAAACTTGCTTAAATGCAAACTATTTATGATTTTATAACTAATTTAAAAACAATAAAAAGTCATCTTTAAAAAATAAATTTTTCAAATGTTACAACACACAAAATAACTTTATAATATTTTATGTTTAATATCAAAGCAATGTTAAACAACAAAAAAACCAAGGGATTAACCTTGGCCTTAATTGAATGTTGGCAA
>JBJFDJ010000049.1:0-18920 GCA_051889975.1 Christensenellales bacterium | reverse complement strand
TTTTTTAACCAATTAAAAAAAGAATGCATAAGTATATATTATTTTTTTAAATTTATAAACAAATAAACTGATAACTTTTGCTTTTTATGTTAATATAATTCAAAATTATATCAAATGCAACAATTAATAATCAAATTAGCAAATTTATGGGTTGAAATTTAACTTTTTTTATGTTATACTAAATTTACAACGGGAATTTTAACATGAACAATCAAACAAAAACAAATTTTAACAACAATATTATCAATTTATCAAATGCTTATCACAAATTGTATAAATTTAACGATGAGCAATTTTTTGACGAATATATTTCAGTTTATGGCAAAAACAAATTGAACAAAATTTTGGGCATTTATGGCTTCCCATACTACAATATTTTGCCAAACAGCAGTGGTGCAGTTGTAAATCAAATAACCAAAAATATGGTGGCAAAGGCAACAAACAAAAGGGTTAAATATGCAAAAATATACTCTAAATATCTTGTTAAAAGTTATGGCGAAAACAATGAATTTGACTTTTTGACCGAACGAGATAAGCAAATTGTATTTGATTGCCTTGTTTTAAAAGACAATGTCAACATCAAAAAAAATTATAGCATTGCCGAACTTAAACAGGCTGTTTGTGATGCCAAAATGCTGTTGATTGGTGTTAGAGAAGTTGAAATAAAAAATAACAACTTTTTTAACAAAAATCTCATTGAAGTTGACAGAGAATATATCTCAAGTTGTGGCAACTTATTTTTAAAACGCAACATACTGCCATCAATACGATATATTAACAATGCCGAAATCTTAAAAAACACAAAAAAATTTGACTATATTATGCCAAAACTTAAAGCAGAACGAGTTAAAGTTAAAAAAGAAATTCTTAAAAAACTTTTGGCGTTTGAACTTGAACACGAACAACTTGAACTAAGTGATAATCTTGAAAAGATGCAAAACAAACTTGTTAAACTTGCAAGCAGTTATCAAACTTCGGCAACTGAACTTGGCAGTCAACTATCTCAAAATCAAAAATTGTTGCAACTTTTGGACAAAAATTTTGCAAATCAAAGTGACGAGTTTGAATTATAATTTTTGTTAAGTAATGTAAAAAAGAATATAGTTTAAAAAAACAACAATCAAGTTGTTTTTTTTAATTTGGTTTTATCTGCCATAATTTGACAAAATATCGCATATTGTAATTTAAGGAGTTTTTATGACTGTTTGGATTGCAATTTTTTTAGGCTTAATACAAGGGCTAACAGAGTTTTTGCCGGTTAGCAGTAGTGGGCATTTGGTGTTGTTTCAAAAGATATTTGGCATAAATGTTGATTGCTTGATGTTTGACATTGTTGTGCACCTTGGCACACTTGTTGCCGTTTGCGTGGTGTATCGCAAAAGCGTTTGGGAAATCATTAAAAATCCACTTTGCGAAAAGGGGCAAAAACTCATCTTTGCAACTTTGCCAACAATAATCATTGCCTTGCTGTTTAAAAACTTTTTTAAAAGTAGTTTTGACGGCAGTTTGCTTGCTGTGGGCTTTTTTGTTACGGCAATTTTTATGTTTATTGCCGACTATGCTTGCAAACACAACTATCAATACAAAGACCTGTCTTACGGCAACGCAATTCTTATGGGCATATTTCAGGGAGTGGCAATCTTGCCGGGCATAAGCCGAAGTGGTAGCACAATAACTTGTGCAATGGTGCAGGGCGTAAGGCGAAACCAAAGTGCAGAGTTTAGTTTTTTGATGAGCATACCTGCCATACTTGGCAGTTTGGTGTTTGAACTTTTTGACATAACCAGCGCATCACTCAGCGTCCCCGTTTTGCCACTTGTTTTGGGCTTTGTTGCAAGCGCAATTTCTGGCTATTTTGCCATAAAACTTATGCTAAAAGTTATCAAAAAAGCACGCTGGCTTTGGTTTGGAATTTATATGCTAGCCCTTACGATATTTGTTGTGCTTAATCAATTTGTCTTTTGTTGGTTTTAAAAATCATCTTTTAAATTTTGCCCCGTGATTTTAAAATAAATTTTTTTAACGAGACAATACGAAATATCATCAATATTATCAGTGCCATAAAGCATTGATAATTTTTTTACATTTTGTGGGCACTGCCACAAATATTTATCTCTTATATAACCACCAACGCCAAAGTGCAAAAGTAAATCTTGTGGATTTGTTTCTTTAATTTCTTGCACTAATTTTCTTTTGCGAGTTATATCGCTGATAATTTGTTTTTCTAAATCTTCCATATTTTCCCCAATTTGACAATTTTATTTATATTTTTTATCAAATTGAAAATATTGTCAACAAAAAATTGACAATATGTGGAATTTATGAGAATAAACTTTTCAAAATTGGAAATATCACATTTTAACCCTATACTTTTTATAGGTAAAATTATGAAGTTAAAACAATTAAGAAAGGAACAAAATAAGTCTCAAAAGTCAGTGGCAGAAGATTTAAATATCAACAACACAACTTATAGTAATTATGAGTTAGGTAACAGAGAGCCAGACATTGCAACACTTTGCAAAATAGCAGATTATTTTGGCGTTAGTTTAGATTATTTGTGCGAACGCACAACTCACGGGCTTGGTGACTTTGGCTATCTCAATCCCGACCAAATGCAAACAATTAAAATATTGTTGAGTTTGCCAGAAAAACAATTTTATCAGTATATGGGCAAATTGCAAAATACTGCTGACGAATTAAATATTAAGTATTAAACATTAAATTTGTTTTAGAAATCGTCATTTAATTCTTGCCCCGTGATTTTAAAATATATTTTTTTAACAAGACAATATGAAATATCATCAATGTTATCAGTGCCATAAAGCATTGATAATTTTTTTACATTTTCTGGGCACTGCCACAAATATTTATCTCTTATATAACCACCAACGCCAAAATGCAAAAGCAAATCTTGTGGATTTGTTTCTTTAATTTCTTGCGCTAATTTTCTTTTGCGAGTTATATCGCTGATAATTTGTTTTTCTAAATCTTCCATATTTTTACCACCAAATTGGTTGCTTTTTTAAAAATTATACTACCAAAATGAGTGTTTATGCAACATTTAACAACCAATTTGGCATATTTTATTAAATTAAATATCCATTTTGGGATTTTAACTGTTATTTGATTTAAACTAAAAATATGAAAATAAAGGAGTTAAGAGAAAACAATAAACTTACACAAAAGGAATGTGCAAAAGCATTAGATATTGATGCAAATACTTTTGGTAGATATGAACTCGGCAAAAGAGAACCCGATATAAAAATGCTTTGCAAAATTGCAGATTATTTTGGCGTTAGTTTGGATTATTTATGCGAACGCACAACTCACGGGCTTGGTGATTTTGGCTATCTCAATCCCGACCAAATGCAAACAATTAAAATATTGTTAAGTTTGCCAGAAAAACAATTTTATCAATATATGGGTAAATTGCAAAATACTGCTGACGAATTAAATATAAAGTATTGATTTATTATGGAACTAGAAAAAATAATAGCAAAAAACTTAAAAGAATTAAGAAATCAATTTGGTTTAACTCAAAAAGAGATTGCAAACAAACTAGGTGTTGCTTATCAAACATATCAAGCATATGAACTTGGCACAAATATTCCAACAATAAAAAGACTGATTTTTCTTGCCGATTTTTATGATGTTTCACTTGATTATTTGGTTAACAGAAAAGAGTATTAAAATATAAATATAGCAAACAACTTGTTTGCTATTTTTTTCATTTAACACTAAAAACTTGAAATAACACAATTTATGTGCTATTATTTTTGCGAGGATATTATGGATTTAAAAGATTTACTTATAAAAAACCTGCCAGAAAATTTACAAAAGTATAAAGACGGCATACAAGAGTGCGCCGACAATGCAAAGGGCGACTTTTGTTTGCCTTGTTTTGCGCTTGCAAAGGAACTAAAAAAATCTCCTGTTGTTATTGCGACCGAACTTGCCAATAGTTTTAAAGACAACAAAGTTATTCAAAAAGCAGAAGCAGTGAACGGCTATTTAAACTTGTTTTTAAACAAGCAAGTTGTTGCTCAAAGTTTGATTGATAACTATCAAAAATATGGCTTGTCACTTTTAAAAGACAATGTTGGCGATGGCAAAACCATTTGCATTGATTACAGCAGTGCAAATCTTGCAAAATATTTGCATATTGGTCATTTAAGCACAACAATTTTGGGCGAGTGTTTGGCGAGACTTTTTGAAAATGCAGGTTACAAAGTTGTGCGCATAAATTTTGTTGGCGACTATGGAACACAATTTGGAAAGATTATCAGTGCATACAAACTTTGGGGCAAAAAAGAAGATATAGAAGCCCGTGGCATAGATGCCATACAAGATTTGTATGTTGAGTTTTGCAAACACGAAGGCGAAGAGTATTATGACAATATGGCGCGCGAATGCTTTGCAAAAATAGAGCAAAAAGACCCTGAAACATTTGCACTTTACAACTGGATTTTAGACATCAGTTTAAAATACAACAAGCAGGCAACAAAAGCGCTGGGTGTTGAGTTTGACGACCACAATGGCGAATATTATTATCACGACAAGATTGATGAAGTAATTAAGGAACTTGAACAAAAAGGCCTTTTGGAAGAGGGGGAAAAAGGTTCAAAAATTATAAGATTTGGCGATGAAGTTGAAGTTATCAAAAAAAGTGATTGTAGCAGTTTGTATATAACTCGTGACTTAACAGCAGCAGTGGGCAGGTATAATAAATATCACTTTTACAAAAACTATTATGTAACCGATGTTGCGCAAAAATTGCATTTTGCACATTTGTTTAAAATTTTAAAACTTATGGGCTATGATTATGCCGATGACTGTCAGCACATTTATTATGGCAGAATTAGACTTCCAGAAGGCAAAATTTCGTCAAGGCTTGGCAAACAAGCACTGATAAGTGACATTGTGGCAGAGGCAACAAAAAGGGCAACAGAGATAATTAAGGATAGAAACCTGCCAAATGACGACGAAGTTGCAAAAGTTGTTGGACTTGGCGCAACGGTTTACACCGTAACGAAAAATGAAAAGATAAAAGACACGGTTTTTGACATTGAACAAGCACTAAAATTTGAAGGCGAAACAAGCCCTTATATGCAATACACCTATGCAAGACTTTCAACCGTGCTTAAAAAAGCAGGGGAGTTGTCAAACGACTTTGACATGACCTACTTAACAAGTGAAGATAGTTACAACTTGGTTAAACTGCTATATGGCTTTGCAAAAACAATCAAACTTGCAACCGAAAAACTAGAACCTAATATGGTGTCTAAATACACAATGGAAATGTGCAAAGCAGTTAACAAATTTTACACAACAGAGCGCATTTTGGTTGATAATATGGCAGAAAAATCAACAAAGTGCAAACTCATTGAAATTGCAAGGCAGTTTATCAAATCCGGCTTAAACCTTATTTGCATTGGCACTGTTGAAAGTATGTAATTAACACGTCTTGTAATATTTTTAATACAATTTTTTGATAACATATTAACTTAATATATATGTCACAATTAGTCTACAAAATGTTTTGCAATTTGTATGACAATTAGATAAAAAATTTTATGATGGCACAAATGTGGATGCAAAAAGCCGTCAAAACTGGGGCGAAGCGTCAGTTTTGGTGGCTGTGGCGCAAAAAATTTAAATTTGCTATTGAAATTGTTTTAAAACAATGTTACAATGGTTATGAATATATAACAAGGCTTATTTAAAACTTTGCATAGCTTACATTTGCACAAAAAAATTACAACACAAACCCACAAAATAAAAATAAATAAGGGAAACTATGGATAAAACAAAATATAGCGCAATTGATTTGCACCAACATTCAAAATATTCTTATGAGGCACCAAAAGCCACTTTGATGGTTAAAGATATTTTGGAGTATTATCGCCAACTTGCCGAAACCAAATTTGAAAGAGTGAAAAAAGGCAACGAAGAAGTGTTGCTTGATAAAAGAGTTGCTTTTTCAATAACAGACCACGACAGCAGTGAAGGTGCCTATTATGCTTGGAAACAAATTAACAAAGAACCCGAAAAATATAAAAATGTTGATTTTATTCCCGGCATAGAGTTAAACGTTGATTGTGGACGCGTTTTAACATATCCCGACACAAAAAACAGAGATGAAAAGTATGTGTTTAAGGGCATGCATTTGCTGGCGCACGCAAAACCCGGCAAAGAAAAAGAGTTTTTTAAGCGCACAAGGGCAATTTCACTGTTAAACAAAATGGTTATGAGCCCTACAACTTTAAAATATGACCCAAAAATTGTTGCAAATTCAAAAGAAGAAAAGCAAAAAACATATATATCAATTGGTGGTCAAATTTTGGCAGCACGCAATTTGATATTTGAAAAATGCAATGTAAAAGTGCCTTATGATTGTTATTTGCCTTGCATTAAAGAAGGCGCAAGTTATACCGAAATACGAAATATTTTTATTGACGAAACTTACGACTATGTAAAATATCATAGCAAATATTTTGATAATCTTACAGAAGAGCAAGCAAAAGAAAAAATAAGCAAAATTATAACGAAAAAAGAAGTTAAAAACGACAAGCCATATATAATATTTCCTTCTAAACCACAAATTATTAATGACTTGCACAGCTTAAACAAAATTGATATTTTAGAAATCCCAAAAATTTTAGGAGATTGTGCAACCACTTGTTTTGCGCATCCATATACTTTAAAAATCCACAAAAACACAGAAATTGCAGTTAAAGATTTTTTAAATGTAGATTGTTCCACGTTGCCAGATTCTGTAAAAAACAGAATTAAACGCAAGTTAAATGATAATTATGAACTGGAAAACGGCAGTTTTTCACTTCAAGACATTATGGTTGTTGATAGAGACCGTGGTTATTCAATTAAGGGCGATGTATGCAATTTGGTGATGTTTCAAATTTTATATAACAACTTGCTTAAAAAAGGTGTTAGAATTGATGGCTTTGAAATGCAAAAAAAATATTTAAAACACAATTGTTTAGAACAAGCACTTGACATCACCATGGATAAATACAATTTGGCAATTTCTTATGGCACAGACAGTCATTTTAATGAAGATGACGAATATTATTTTAAAGATGAGCACGCAGAAAGCACCAACAAAAAGCCATATTTTAACCCACAAAATTTGTTATGCACGCAAAGTTCATACTTCAAGTTAAACAGGTCGGGCAAAGAAAGGTTAAGTCAAGAAGAAAACAGCGTTTCATTTCATTTGTAAATGATATAATATCAAAAACAAAAATATAAATGATAAAATGAGTAGCAACCACAATGGCTATGGCGCGTTGACAACACAATATAAAACAAACAAAAGCGAGGGATTATGGAAGATAATTTTAAATATGATATGAACAATGTTTATTTTGCAGTTGATAAATCTCGTGGTGTTCACATATACCTGTTTAATATTGGTTTTACAAAAGTTAAAAATATGGAAACAGGTGCAATATATGATGCAAAAGGATTGTATACAGGTGATTTTGGCTCTGTTAACGCTTATATGTCAGTTGAAGTTGCCTGCCAAAAAGAATATGGCAGTTGTATTAGCAAGATGAAAATTGAAGAACTTTTGGAAAATTGCGTAAAAAAGTTGTATCCAGAAATGGCAAAACAATTTAAAAAAGACGAAAAGGAAATTGACAAGTATAACAAAAAGTTAGATAAATGGGGCACTGATTATAGTTGTGATTACAAGAGCTTTGATTTTCACAAACATTTTGGATATGGCTTAACATATAATGAGATTTTAAACTTAAAAACCAGATACGAAAAAATGATAAAAAACAACAACAAAAATATGGCTGACAGTTACATTGATAGAAATGACCCACATATGAATTTTTAAGCAAAAAAATTGCATAACAAATAAAAAAACTTAGCCATATAACTCAAAACAAAGATATCAAAAAACACATTAACAAAAAGTTAATGTGTTTTTTTGTGACATTAATAGTGACCTTCGCCATCGTTATAATACAAAATTCCAATGGTGTTAGGGCCACAATGACTTGTTATGGTGCTACCAGCAGTTGTTTCAATGATTTCCTTAAAATTTGTGTTTTCCTGCAAATATTTTTTAACAGATTCAACAATTTCTGGGTCCATTTTTGTGTGAGTTATAAAAATTCTGGTGTTATCAGGGTTGTTATATTTGCTTAGGGTTTGGGCAACATATTTTAAAACACATTTGTCAAATTTGCCCATACATTTGCCATACATACCCATTTTGCCATCATGCACTTCAATGATAGGTTTTAATTTAAGCAGGTTTGCTCCCAGCATGCTTACGGCACTGCATCTGCCACCGCGATATAAATACTCAAGTTTGTCTAATATAAATCCAGCGCAAACATTTGCTTTTCGGCTTTCAACCATTTCAACAATTTGTTTTGCGTCATATTTGCCACTTTGGGCAAGCTCGCTTGCATAAAGCACTTGAACACCTATGCCTGTTGACAAATTTGCGCTGTCAACAACAAACACATTTTTAAAATTTTCACTTGCAAGTTTTGCATTTTGATGAGTTACACTCATCTCGCTGGACAAGTTAAAGTGAATTATTGCATCATATCCTTGTGATAAATAATTTTCAAAACAAGCTTGATATTTTTCGGTGTTGACTGCACTTGTCTTTGGCAATGTTTTTGTTTTATCAACAAATTCATAAATTTGTTGTGGGGTTATTGTTTTGCCATCTTCAAAAACTTGTTCGCCAAGATTAACACAAAGTGGAACTATGCCAATGTTGTATTTTTCTGTTAATTCTGGCGACAAATCTACGGTGCTATCAGCAGTAATTTTTATTTTCATATAATCTCCTTTTTTGTTTGACATAAATAGTATATTATTTATTTAATTTTTTTACAATTATTTTTATTAATTTTGATTTTTTTTATATTAATTCAATAAATTTACTATTTACTTGATTTTTTTGGTATAAAAATATATAATGTTATTATTCTAGGGATATACAAATGAGATTTATAAACAAGCATGAAGAAAGTGAAACTGACAAAGAATGCCTGCACGATGGTCATCGTGATAGGTTAAGAGAAACTCTTTTGCACACTAGATTTGATGATGTGGATGATTATATTGCCTTGGAATACATTTTGTTTGGTATAGTGCCACGAAAAGATACAAATGAAATTGCTCATCGTTTAATTAACACTTTTGGTTGCTTGGCAAATGTTTGCGAAGCAGACGTTGTTGACTTAAAAAAAGTTAAGGGCGTAAGTGAAAATATGGCAATATTTTTAAACTTGTTTCCTTATATGTTTAGAAATTACAAACTGAGCAAACAAAAACCAAAAGCAACTTTAACTTGCACGCAAGATGTGTTTAATTATCTTGGCAATGCAATTTGTCATTTGCCACAAGAAGAATTTTATGTCATATGTTTAGACAATGGCGACCACGTAATAAATCAAAAACTCGTCTCTCGTGGCAACAACACCGAAGTTAACATAAGAATTAATGAGATTGTTAGGTTTGCAACCAGTGTCAATGCAAGAAAAGTTGTTTTTGTGCACAATCATCCAACAACAAGTGAAGATCCAAGCCAAGAAGATATTGAAACAACCAAAAAATTGTATATGGCGTTTAAATATCACAACATTAAAATAGTGGAGCATTTAATTGTTAACTACATGGGCAGAAGTTTTAGTTTTTCTAACAATGGCATATTGCAAAGTTTTGAAGAGTATAGCAGAAAAATTTAAAAAAAAACAAAAAAAATAAAGAAAATTTTAAATTAACTTAATAAATCAAATTAATTTATAAAATTAATAAAAATAATTAAAAAAATTAAGTTGATGGCAAAAAAATTTAAAAAAAGGAGATATTTTATGATAATTGATGAAATTAAAAAATCAAATATGGTGGCTTTGAAATCTCATGACAATGCAAGCCGAACAGCATACAGCATTGTAATGAATAAATACAAACTTGCCGAAATTGAAAAAAGGTCAAAGGGCGAAGAAATTGCCGATGTTGATATGGTTGCAATAATTCAAAAAACAATTAAAGAACTTGACGAAGAGCAACTTAACTATAAAAAGGCAAACCGACCAGAATCCGTTGAAGAGTTGGAAATTCAAAAAAATGCACTCAAAGTGTTTTTGCCAAAAATGATGTCAGAGCAAGAGATTAAAGAAATCATTTTGGGCTTAGCCGACAAAAGCATTGGTGCAGTTATGAAGCATTTTAAAACAAATTATGCAGGCAAATGTGATATGCGCACTGTTCAAGATGTTTTAAAAACACTATAAGCATAATTTAAAAATTTGTTTTTTGATTTGACCTATTAAAAATAATTTTTTATTTTGATTTCTCAATGAAAAAAATTAGTTGCATTTACAACTTTTAACAATAGCATTTTAATTTTGCAAAATGTATGTTTGTTTAATTACAAAAAAATGAGATAGACAATATCTCATTTTTTTAATAGTTACTTTTGCATATTTTTTATATGTTATTGATAAACAGTATCACTTTAAAAGTAGTTTTAAAATATTTTTTTTAAATGTATTTGATAAATAACATCACTTAAAACTTGTTTAAAAAAAGCAAATTTTATTTGTAAATTAAAAGCAACATAACAATCACAATCAAAAGCAAAACAATAACAATATCAAAAATTCTGCGTTCTCGCAAATTTCTTTTTTGTTCTTCTGTTAACACTTTTTGTTCTTTTTTGTCAAAAAAGCTAGAAGTTTTTTTGTTTTTTTCTGTTTTTTTATCAGTTTTTTCTGCTTTTTGTTCGGTTTTTGTTGTTTCGTCTTTGTTTTGTGTTTTTTTATCTCTTTTAAAAGTGCGCATTTTTTGTTGGCTTTTTGCGTGGGTTGCTTTTTGTTTGAATTTTTGTTTGTTATTATGATTTGTTCGTTTTTCTTTTTTGTCTAAACCCAATTTGTTATCATATTCATTTCTTTTGGCGTCATCACCAAGTGTGCCGTAGGCAAGATTTAACATTGCCGTCATATTTTCAGCCTCTAACTTATCGCCAACATAAGTGTCTGGGTGATAGATTTTTATTTTTTTGTAATACGCAGTTTTAATTTCTTGCTGACTTGCGCTTGTTGGAACTTCCAAAATTTCATAATAATTTTTTTCGTTTGTCATAAATTCACCTTTTTTGATGCATAATTAACTAATTTTTGTTTGAACAACTATTTGGCATACAAGACATATAGAATTTTGTTAATTAATTTTGTTGGCAGTATTTTTTTTAAAAAACAAAAGAATTTATATTTTGCGCCAACAACATTTAACATCTTTGGATTTTTTTTCTTGCTCACTTTTAAAATAACTTTTGCAACACTTCCGGGAGTCATTCCGTTTTGCTCGTCTTTTTCCATGGTGGCAATACTTTTGTTAATGCGATTGCCATAACTTTCATCATCAACAGCATTTTTTTCGCGTGCTGATGTAAAGCCAGTTTTGGTGTCTCCCGGCAAAACGCAAGCAACTTTTATGCCAAAAGGCTTAACTTCCATTGAAAGCCCCGTGCTAAAACTTTGCAATGCTGACTTTGTTGCGCTGTAAAATGTTTGAAAAGGTATTGTCAATTCGCCTGCAACACTGCTTATGTTAATTATATGACCGGTTTTGTTTTGTCTCATATATGGCAAAACTGCCTTGCACATGTTAACAGCCCCCAAAAAATTCACATCAAAAATTTTTTGTATTTTTTCTGTTGGAGTGTTTTCAACACTGCCACTGATGCCCATTCCGGCACAATTAACCAGTATGTCAATTGCACCTTCTTTGTTAAAAATTTCTTCAACAACACTTTTAATCATATCTTTGTTTGTCACATCACAACTCATATAATTAAAATCGTTGGTTACAAAATTATTTCGCGCCAAACCATACACAACAAAACCCTTTTGTGCATACATCTTTGCAGTTGCCAAACCTATGCCACTGCTTGCACCGGTGATTATCACAACTTTTTTTGTGTTATCTTTTTTCATACAAAAATTTTAACACACATTTAATTTAAAGTAAATATTTTTTTATAATCAAAAAACCAAAAAATAATTATAAAATTATGCATAAAAAAAGACTTTAAAAACAAAGCCTTTTAAAAATCTTTTTATTTACAGTTTCTTTTGTGTTTTTTAAGCATTGTTTGTGTTGTTTGAAATTACAACAAAAGTTACACCATTTAAGTTTTTGTTTTGAACAGTGTATTCTTCACTTTCAATTTTTTCTTCTGTTTGTTCAATTGTTTTTAACATATCTTGTTTTATGTTTTTCATGCCATCTATTATTTCGGTTTGAATGTTGTAAAACATATTGTAAATGCTGTTTTTTGCATTATCTGTTGACATATTTTGCGCCAAATATTCCTTTTGTGCATTTAAATTGTTTATGGACGCATTTAATTCACTCTTTATTTCATCAATCACATTTATTGTGCTTTGCTTAACATCTTGCACTTCGGCGTTTGCCTTAACCACCAAATTGTCAATCATCTGCCTTGCTGTTTTTTTGTTGTTTTTTGCAGAAGTTTTTGCAGAATTGTAGTCATTGCTGTTATAAATTGGCTCTAAATCTTTTGGTGGCATATTTAAATTGTTGTAATTGTTAAGTGCCAAGTTGTCACTTGCAGTTGTTACCAAGACATTGCAAGTGTCTTTGTAGCCACCGTCTTCGCTTATGACTTCTATCACAGCATCGCCTTCTTTTATTGCCGTGACAAATCCATCTTCAACTTTTACAACACTTTCGTCGCTACTTATCCAAGTGATGTTTTGATTGTTTGCATTAAAGGGATAAACTTGTGCCGACAAAACTTCGGTTTGACCTTCGGCCAGATATACATTTTTTTTGCTTATTTGTATGCTGTCAACATCAATGTTTTGTGCTGTTTGACCACAACCCGACAAAACTGCCACACAAAAAATTAACATCAATATCATTGCTAGATTTGTTTTTTTAAAAAATTTGTTTTTCATACTTTTATGGTGTGCAAAAACTTAAAATATATTCAAATTTATTATTAAATTGATTATTTGTTTGTTTGACATAAAAATTAAAACAAAATATAATAAAAATAAAAGGAGGGTTGAGATGTCTGATTTGCAAGGAATAAAAGACGTTGTTGGGTTGATTGCAAGGCTTGAAGTGTTGTGTGAAGGTTTTGATGAATTAAACAAAACAGCCGTGATAACTTCAAAAGTCAAAGTGTTGCTAGAAGTCAGCAATCAAAAAGATGTGTCACCAAACAAGCTTAAAACAAAAGTTGGTCTTGCCAAAAGCAATTTAACTCTTTTGTGCAATTCGCTTGTGAAAGATGGCTTAATCACAAAAAACAAAGATGAATTTGACAATCGTGCCATTTATTATAACATAACCGAAAAAGGCAAAAATTATTTAAATGTTATTTTAAATAAGATGAAAAAGAATTTTGAAGGTGAGCTGGCATACAAAAACAACATAAAACAAGTTGACGTTGCAGTTAAAAATTTAAACGAACTTGTTAAATAAAAACAAACAAATTTTCTTTTGTTTGCTATTTGTAAAAAATAAAATAAAATTTTAAAATTGACATTTTAGTTCACCTTTGTTATACTATAAACAAGAAAAAATAAGAGGATAAAATGGAAAGAATTACAGAACAAAAACAAATAATTTTAGATGCATTTAAAAAAGGTTATCATCCAACAGCAGATGAATTGCTAGCTAAGATAAGAAAAACTCACCCTGATTTTTCTCGTGCAACTTTGTATCGCAATCTTGCTTATTTTTGTGAAAGAGGTGAAATTCAAAAAGTTTGCGTCAAGGGCAGTGTAGATAGATATGAACTTGGCAACGAGTTTCACTATCACTTGGTTTGTGAAAATTGTGGAAAAATTGAAAACATTTGTCTTCCAAATCCTTTGGCAACACCACCAAAACTTATGGACTATGATGTTCGCACCCACGAGTTAACTTTTTATGGTATATGCCCAAAATGTAAATTAAAAAAATCTAAATAATTACATAAATTAAAAATATAAAAGTTTATTTGCACTCTACACCTATGATGGCGTTTACAATCAAACTTATAAGCCAATTATACATTTTAATGCATTTTTTAAAAATGTGTTGAAATGTATTTTTTTTAATGTTATAATTTATTAGGTAATAATTTATGAAAGGAAAAGATAAAAAATCAAAAAAGTTGACATTTAACAAAATGATATGGACGGCAGACGCAGTAGTAATAACATTGTTTGTTGGTTTGGCAGGCTCGGTTGCAGTTAATAGGGTGGTGGCAGATAACAGAGTTAAAGGTGTTGACAGCCAATTGGTTTGTCGCACAGACTTTGGCGCTCCTGTTTATGCCAATTTGGGCAAAGACAAAAATTTGGATGTGATTATTGACGAGAGTTTTAATGATACGCAAAAACAAAACATCAAAAATGCAATAGAAGAGTTGGATGTTGATTTAAAAGGTGTCAATTATAACATCTTGCTTGATAGTGACAAGGCAGGCAAAAAATGCATCAATATAACCAATCAATATTACACGGATGATTCAAACGCAATTGCATTTACAGAAATGGATATAAATAACATATACGGCAATGTTATTTTCCCTGTTCAAATTTCAATTTTTTCTGATAAATACGATTCAATATACGATGACCCAAATTTTGACAAAAAATATATGTCGGCAACAGTCAAACACGAAATGCTTCATGTGTTGGGCTTTAAAGATGTTTATGATAGTGAGTATCAAAACAAAACAATAATGTATGGCGAATTAAATTCAAGAACAAAACTGTTTGATTTGTCGCAAGCTGATAAAGATATGGTAAACACAGTTTACAAACCAATCACAAAAGACATAAATGTCAGAGTTGACACTTATGCACCATTTTATAAGCCAATGAATTTTAATATAAATGCAGAAGAAGATTTATCAATGTAAAAAAAATTACCTTTTGGTAATTTTTTTTAATATATTTTAAAATTTTTTTATTTTTTTTGTTGCATTTGCTAAAAATAAAGTTAGTTTTTTGCCACAAGTTTATGTTATATTTGCAAACAATGTTTTTGTTTGATGTTGACCTTACACTTTTTGCTTATATGAATATTTTGCAATGCAAAACATAAACTCAAATTTTTTTGTAATTAAATTGCAAATGGCAAAAACAAGTTAAACAACAAGCCAACAACAACGCCAATTAAATATAATCCCAAAACTATTAACAAGTTTTGCTTTATGTTTTTGTTGTTTTTGAACAAAATAACCAGCCCAATGCCAGCACTTGCACAAAGCCCACCCAAACATGATGCAAAAGAAATTATGCCATCCATGTAAAGCGAAACAAGTGCAACACTGCCTGCGCAGTTGGGTATTAAGCCAATAAGAGTGCAAATAAATGGTTGATACCAACTGTGCGTGCCCATTATTGACATCAAAGTTTCTTCGCCACCTGCCAGTTGAAGTATGACTGTTAACAAAATGTTTGTTATGAGTATCCAAACAAAAATTTCCAAAGTGTGCCACAAGCCCTGTTTAAAAATATCCCAAAACACTTTTGATTTTTTTGTTTCGTGTTCCAATTCATGTTTGTGGTGAAGATGATTGTGACTGCAATCATCGCAATTTTTTTCGTCAATATGTTCATTTTCAAAAGTTTTTTCGTCAGTTTGCTTGTCTGTGCAAGTTTTTTCATTGGTTGCACAAACTTTTGCATCAGAAACACAAGTTGCAGTTTGCACAGAAGCGTTTTGCGTTGTTAAACTTTGCAAGTTGTTGTTTGACAATTCTTTTTGTTCTGCTTTTTGCGAATCTTTTTTGTGTTCATTGTTTGCATTGTGATGGTGTTCTTGGTGTTTAAAAGTGTCCACTTTTTTGGTTTGCTTGTTAAATATCAAGTCTAAAACATATCCAATAATGATTGCTAAAACCAATTTTATGGCAAGCAAAATTAATATTGATGGCAGAAAGTTCTTTTCTGTGTTAGATAAAAACAGCGCAATTGCTTCATCACTTGTTGCAACAAAAACAGCAAACAAAGTGCCAATTGTAATCATTTTTTTGCTAAATAAATCTGCCATAAGAGCCGAAAAACCACATTGTGGCACGCAACCTAGTGCAGAGCCCCAAAGTGGACCATATTTTTTGCTTGATGCGACAGTTTTTTCAAATTTTATTTCACTCTTGTGCTCAACAAATTCTATTAAGACATACACAACAAGCAAAATTGGCAGAGTTGTAAGAGACTCCGTAACAGACTCCCAAATTGCTTCCCACATAAATTTTACCTCGTCGGTTAATTATAAATAGTTTTGATATCTTTGTCAACATTTATTTGAATATATCATATTTTAAGTTGTAAACAATTTTGTTTTGAAAAAAATGAATTGTGTGATAAAATAAAAAAACGTGTTAATTACATAAAAACTTGTTTTCGATGTTGCAACTTCATTGTTATGCATGTTGCAAGTTGTCAAAATAAATTTTTTTTGCTTATTGACCAAACGCAATAGTTAATTGCAATTTAATATAAAACATTATATACTTACATGGAGAGATTATGCAAACACAAAAAATTACAATACAATCAATAAACGATAATATAAAAAAAGATTTAAACAATTATATTTTAAAGGCAGAACAAAACTATAAAGACCAAATAGAAAAGGTTGTTGAATATGTCACAAAAAACAAAGATATAAAATTTATATTTTTGGCTGGACCAAGTGGAAGTGGCAAAACAACAACAAGTCACATTTTTTCTCAAAAATTAAGTCAAATTGGTGTTAAAACGCACCCAATTTCACTGGATGATTTTTTTGTTAACAGAGATGAAACGCCATTTTGGGAAGATGGATTGCCAAACTATGAAACATCAGATGCAATAGATTGGGCTCTGTTTGAAAAGTGTATGAAAGAGTTGATGAGTGGAAAGTCCGTTAAGTTGCCAACTTACAATTTTACAACGGGATTAAAAGAATTTGACAAAGAAACAACTTTGGACACAAACACCATCTTTATTGTTGAAGGCTTGCATGCTTTAAACCCAATTATTGCAAGATATTTGCCACAAAATGTTTTTTGCAATGTGTTCATTTCAACAAACACCGACATATTTAATGGCAAAAAAATGGTTATTGAACATCATAAAGTGCGACTTTTTAGAAGATTGATTAGAGATTTATACACTCGTTCTACATCTTTAAGTGAAAATATTTCTATGTGGAAAAAAGTTAGACTTGGCGAAAAACTCTACATCAGCCCTTTTAAAGATAACGCAATGTTTAACATTAACAGTTTTCATCCATATGAAATGTGTGTTTACAAAAAGATTTTCTGTTCGTTAAAACAAGACGACAAAACTTTGCAAGAACTTTGTGCCGAGTTGAATGATTTTGACGAACTAGATAGCAGTGTTGTGCCAGCCGACAGTGTTTTGCAAGAATTTATGCCAAAAAAATAAGCACACATAACATCTGTTAAAAAATGTAACGCAAGCGACAATTTCAAATTAAAACAAATTTTTATAAACAAAAATATTTTTTTAATATAATTGTTTTATGGCAAAAATAAACAAACAAAAATTGTTTGGCTTTGCAGAAGACAAATAAAATTTTATAAGCATAAAAAAACTCAGTTTTGCTGAGTTTTTTTTATTAGACATTTAACAATCTTAAAATATGTCTGCTAACAATCATCAATACAAGGTCAACGATGTAGATGATGTTCCATCCCAAAAGAAGTCTTAGCAAACCAGCAACAATTTTGCCTTCTTGAAATCTTGTAACTGCGCCCAAAATCCAAGATGTAACTGGAATAATTGCCAAAATCAAACTAACAACATATCCAAGACCAAAATAATCTCTACTTGATTTTTTTGTCATATTTTATCTCCTTTATTTAATATATTTATATTATATTACAAAAAATTTTAGAACACAATGTTTTTAAAATAAAAAAATTATTTTTTTTAAAATCAAAATAATTTCCCAAAATTTGATATGATTTGTTTGCAAAAGACATAACAATTTAAGAACAACAATTTAAGGAGTGGTTACAAAATAAAAAAAATCACATTTAAAAATGTGAAATTTGATTTTAACCTATAATTAAAAGGTTTGGTAGTCCCAAGGGGATTCGAACCCCTGATACCACCGTGAAAGGGTGGTGTCTTGACCACTTGACCATGGGACCATAATTGGTAGCGGTGAGTGGACTTGAACCACTGACCTTCCGGGTATGAGCCGAACGCTCTAACCAACTAAGCTACACCGCCAAACAACTGACTTGTTTATTATAATATAAATTTAAAAGCTTTGTCAATAATATTTTTAATTTTTTTTATTTTTAAAAAAAGAATATACAAAGTTTGCCATCAATCGCCACCAAAGTAACCGCTTCGCCCTTACTTTGACGGCTTTTTGTTTTTAAATTTTTTATATTTTATAAATCAAAATTTCAATCAATTGTTTGCAAAAGTGGCAACATCAAGCCAAATGCTTAAAAAAACTTGAAGTAAAACCTTTATTGTTAGCAAAAACAACTTTAAGTAAAAACTAAAATGAGATAAACAAAGTTAAAAAAATTAACCACAAAAAGCAAAAAAATCTTAAATAAAAAACTCAAAGCACCAACAGTCAAAAACAAAAAACAGGCAAAACGCTAACATAAAACCGGCAAAAATATGCAAAGCATATAACCCTAAATTAAAAAAAGGTATGCCAACTGCACACCTTTCTATTGGTTGCGGGGGTAAGACTACATCTTCCAACCCCGCTATTTATATGCAAAGCATATAACCCTAAATTAAAAAAAGTTATGCTAACTGCACACCTTTCTATTGGTTGCGGGGGTAAGACTCGAACTTACGACCTTCGGGTTATGAGCCCGACGAGCTGCCAACTGCTCCACCCCGCGA
>JBJFDJ010000048.1:0-19377 GCA_051889975.1 Christensenellales bacterium | reverse complement strand
ATTTAACATACGCACAAAGCGAAATCGCTCAAGTAGAGATTAAAGCAGAAGCAGAAGTTAAAGCAGAAGCAGAGCCAGCACAAGAAACACAAACAACAAAAGCAGATGACGAAATTGCAACCGAAACATCACAACGAGCAACGCAAGAAAAACTTGCCAGTGGTGTTGAAGTGGCAGATTTGCAGTCATCAAAAAAACAATATATTGTGCTAAATTTAAACAAAAAAAGGTCTTTTGCAAGATAGGTTTGCAATTTGCAAAAAGTCTTTAGACGCGCAAAAACAGAGACTTTTGCAAAAACAAAAAAAATTGCAATCAATTTAAATTTTTGCATTTAAAAAATGTAAAAATTTAAAGAAACAATTTAAAAAACAAATATTTTTATCAAAAAATGTCTTAAAAAACTCGCTAAAAATTTAGCGAGCTTTTTTTTGTTTTTAAATTTTTAAATATCAAAAATTTTGCAGTTTTTTTAAAATTTACAAAAAAAACATAAAATTTAAATAATTTTAAGTTTTTATAAAAACACATTATAATTGTATTAAAATATAAAGAAGAAATTACGTTGGCATTTGAAACTTGATAACCCAAAGTGTTTTTTATTCTTTTGATTTTTTGCCAATGACAAAGCAAACAAACAAGGTTACAACAAACAGGCAAACAACCGAAATTACCAGTGCGATGAATTGATTTTGATTTGTCTGCACGGGCTCTGTTTGAATTTGCTCAATTTCATACAGGTCGGTTCTTGCCAAAAATTTCTGCTCAACATAGGCTATTTTGTCGTCTATTTTAACTTCAAAATAGTTTTGATTGTTACTGCCTAGGTAACTGCAAACATCTCCCACAACTGTTATTGTGTCATTTGGATTGTTAAGTGTTTTAACAACACCAGCATTTATGCTTGGATATGACAACACATCAACATTTTGGCAAATTGTTTTGTATTGTTTTTTTTCAAAACTGTTAACAATTTTGTTGAGATTTGCAGTTTCTATATATCCAGTTAATTCGGCGTTATTTTGCGTAACCAAGCAATAACTCATATTTTTGTTTTGTGGCATTTCATCTTTTAAAACAACCACTTTTGTGCCATCTTGCAAAACAATACTGCTGGCAAAACTAACGCAAGTGGAGTATAGTTTTGCGCTGTTTTTTGTTTCGCAAACATTTAAAAAACTTTCATGTGGCAAAGTGCTTTTTAGGTCAACAGGGCTAATTTGAGTGCTTGCACTGGCAAAAAACTCTTCGTTTTGCGCATATTGAACTTGTTCATTTACAAGATACAATTTTCCTGTTTCCAAATCTATATCAAGTGAGTTATAAGTTAAGTTTAGTGTTTTTGTTGTTGTGTTTGTTAGGTCATCGCAAACAAACTTTGTTACTTGTGTTGATGTGCCTGATTTTTTAAACAAAAACAAATTGTCCATACAGTCAAAAATTGCATCGTCATAATTGTCGTCATTTAAAACAACAATGCTGTTTTTTGTTAAGTCATAAATAACATTTTGCTCAAAAACATTAATTAGTGCCAACTTGCTACCATTTGCATTCACACTGATTTTGCTGTTATTAGTTATGTTTGTGCCGTCTATTGATATTTTGTAGATGATATCATCATCAACATTTAATTTTAAAACCAAGTTGTTTGTTATGTCTAGCATATAAAGGTTGCCTGCATAGTCTGTGCTTATGCTTACAATGCCACCAAGAGCAAGTGGGAGCGTGTCATCATAAATATAGGCAAATCGCTTTACATAGTTAAAATCTGCGTCAAAAATTTGAATTCTGTTGATGTCATACACTGCAAACTTGTCGTTAGCAATTTTTTTAACAAACTTTGGCGCAATTATTTGACCATCATTTGTGCCGGTGTTTTCAAATGTTTTTGTGCTTTCGCCACCACAAAAAACTATTTTGTTTAGTTCTGTTGAAAGCAAAGTTATGTTATCACTAAATATATTTATATAATTATATTTATCAATATTTTCTAACTCCATCATGCAATTTGTGATTGTAAATTCTTCTTCAACTTCCTCGGCAAAAACTGTTTTGCTGGCGTTAAAGCCCAAAAACAAATTGGAAAAGAGTATTGAAAAAATTAAAAATATGCTTAATGTTTTTATTTTCATAGTTTACATTATATCAAATTGTTTAAGGTTTTTCCATAATTTTTGATATTTTTTGATTTTTATTTAAAATATGACACGCTTATGGCATATTTTTAGTTGTATTATAGAACGGATGTTTGACAAAAACATTAAATTTGCCAGTTTGTAATGTAAAAAAATGTTGAATTTTGTAAAAAAATAAAATATTTTACAAAATTATGTCATAAAACTTTGACATTGGCAATTTTGCTAAATTATAATAAACACAAAAACGGGGGAAATATGGAAAACGAACAAATTATTTGGAGTAAAACACTCCTTAACGCTTATAGTTATTTAGAAACAATTTGCGAGGCGATTGACAAAACTGTTTTAAATTATGGCATTGGCTCATTTAACAGCAATCAGACGATGATTGTTGCCGACAAGATATTATCTTTGATATCAAGGAAAAAATTTTTGATTAACACAAAGGTCATTGTTGACAATGTGTTAAATAACATCAGTGGCAAAAGTGCAAGGATTTTAACTGTGAGATATATTGACAAAGTTAAAACAGAAGTTGCCAGCAAAGTTTTAAATATGTCTAACAGAAACTTTTTTAGAAGATTAAATCAGTCGGTTGAAGAGTTTGCAACCGAATTAAGAAATCAAGGTTTTAACAGCAACTTGCTTTTTGAAACATTTAAGCATGAGGGTTGGGTTATGGAGATTTACAACACATACAGCAAATCAAAGCACGAAAAAAATAGTGCAGAAAGTTTTGATTTTATTGGAATTGCGCTTAACTCTATAAAATCCAAAAAGGTGTCATATGGATTTAACAGATAAGTTAAAAACAGTTTTGCTGGCAATTTTGGTTATGGCATTTGTGATGCTTTAATTTTCTTTTTTGCTCTCAATTTTGCTTGGCACCAAGAGCAATATAAGTATGGCAATGCAAGGAATTGCTGTTATTAAAATTAACACATTTTTTGTTGAAAGATTTAAATACAAAAGGTTGTCAACGGGCGAAAACCCAGCGATGTTAACAAAAGTTACACTTTGGTCGCTTGAAGTTATGTTTGATAAGTTGCTTGTTAGTGGGGCATAGATATAGCCCTTGTAAACATTGTTGTGCTCGTCTTGATAGGCGCAATAATACCAAATGTTGCCCAAGCCTTCGATAACTTCTTCGCCAGAAATCCTGCCATAATATAGCAAATCTTTTGTGCTTTGAGGAATTGTGCACAAAATGTTGCTGTCGTTATTTATTGTTTGTGGTGAACTTCTCATGCAAACATTTCCTAAACCATAAATATCAAAATTTATTCCACTCAAAAATGGCACGTCGGGGTATTCTTCAACAAAACTAACCTTGCTTTTTTCAACAAAACCTTCAAAATCAAGATAACTAACTTTGTAAAAAACATTGTCGTAATCTTGGGTCACTTTTACAAAATAACTTTGTTCCAGCAAAAAATATTTGCTATCTAAACTGTTGTTTTTTAACAGATAACAATCGTTTGTTGTTATTTGCGCATAGCCACTTGTTGCAACTGTGCTTGCCACTTTTGTCTGTGTTTGCTTAACAACAAATATGCTTATAAATATAAACAAAAACACGGTGCAAATCGTCAAAAATTTTTTCATTTATAATATATTATTATCAATTTAATAGTTATTATAATAAAAAATATGCATTCAAAATAAAAAAAATTATTGCTTTGTTTGGGTTAATTTATGAAACACAATTTAAAATACACATTACAAAAACTTTCACAAGAAGTCAACAGAAGATATAACAACAACAGGCTTTTAAGATATAACACTGGCAAAAAAGTTCATCAAAAGCAGTTGGACTTTCACAAATGCAACAAAAAAAATAGGTGGGTGTTTGGTGGGAACAGAACTGGCAAAACAGAGTGTGGAGCAGTTGAAACTATTTGGCTGTTACGAGGCATTCATCCTTTTAAGCAAAACAAAAAAGATGTTTGTGGGTGGGCAGTGTCGCTGTCAACACAAGTTCAGCGAGATGTTGCGCAAAGCAAAATACTATCTTATTTAAACCCCGACTGGATACAAGAAATTGTTATGTTAAGTGGCAAAAAAGACAGCCCATCAAGTGGAATAATTGACAAAATTTACATAAAAAATGTGTTTGGTGGAATATCAACGCTTGGCTTTAAAAGTTGCGACCAAGGTAGAGAGAAATTTCAGGGCACAAGTTTAGATTTTGTGTGGTTTGATGAAGAACCACCTTATGATATTTACCTTGAGTGCAAAATGCGTGTTTTGGATCGTTGTGGCGAAATTTTTGGCACGATGACGCCACTTAAAGGCTTAACTTGGGTATATAACGAAATTTACTTAAACAGCAAAAAAGATGATGAAATTTGGTATGAAAATATCACATGGCAAGACAACCCATTTTTAAATCAAACCGAAGTTAAAAAACTTATGAGTGAAATGAGTGCCGAAGAGTTGGATGCTCGTTGCAATGGCAAGTTTACTTTTAGTGGTGGAGTGGTTTACAACAATTTTGATGAAACACAAAATGTTGTTGAACCGTTTGATGTGCCACAAGATTATCAAGATATGATCAGCATTGACCCGGGGTTTAGGAATGCGCTTAGTTGCCACTTTTATTGCAGAGATTATGATGGCAACATCTTTGTTGTGGCAGAACACTATGCCGAAAATCAAACAATAGAGTATCACGCAAATTGCATAAAACAAATTGCAAAACGGCTTAACTGGAAGACAAAAAATGGCAAGTTAGAAGCACTTATTGACAGTGCCGGATTGCAAAAGACTTTGGCAAGTCAAAAAAGTGTTGTTGACCTGTTTTATGAAAATGATATTTTGACCAATCCAAAGGTAAAAAAAGATTTGCTTGTTGGCATACAAAAAGTTAAGCGATACATCTGTGATGCAGGTGGAGAACGCAGGTTGTTCATCTTTAAAAACTGCCCTAATTTGATACGAGAAATCAAAAGTTATTTTTGGGGAGATGATGACATTCCAATAAAAAAAGACGACCACTGTTTGGATGAGTTAAGATATTACATAATGAATTTAGATGACAAAAAAGAGAGCAATCAAGTTAAAAGTGAGTTGCTCTCTTTTAAAAACAAATTAAGTAGCAATTTGGCACGACAAAAAAAGCAAAAATTTTTTAGTTAGGAGATAAATATGTTTGGTGATAGATATGGATGAAAATGAATTTACAAAATACAAGGGCAAAATTGAAAAAGCACTTTTAAAAAAAGCATTTGGCTACAACTACAAAGAAGTGATTGAAGAATATTCGGTTGATGAAGCGGGGCAAAAACTAACCAAGAAAAAAATAACAACAAAAAATGTGCCACCAGATATATCTGCTGTTAAGTTGTTGCTTGAAGAATTAAATGACAGCGCTGGTGTTGACTACACAAATTTAACCGATGACGAATTAAAGGCAGAAATTAAAAATGCTATGGACATTTTGCAAAAAAATTATACAGAAAAGGAGTAAAAAATGGAGATAAAAAAAATAGAAAAAATCAAAGTTCACTGTGACCTAGTTGGTTGCTTAAATATGGCAGACTATACAATTAGGTTAAAGCGTGGCATCTTTGGTGGTTCAACTGACATTTGCGCCACATGTTTAAATGAGTTGTATTCGCTTGCTGGCAAGTATGTTGTGCCACAAAGTCCACCAAATATGATAAAAGAGGAGAAGAAGACAAATGACAAAAAATAAAAAAGATTTTGTTAAGTTTGAAGAAGACTTGGTTAAAGAAGTTAAAAAAGATTTTTTAAACAGGCAACAGGCAAGAAAAAACATTGAAAGGCAGTGGCAATTAAATATGAATTTTGTTGCTGGCAATCAATATTGCACCTTAACTGATGTTGGGGAATTGGAAGATTTTAGCAAACAATATTTTTGGCAAGAGAGAGAAGTTTACAATCACATTGCACCAATTATTGAAACCAGAATTGCAAAACTAAGCAAAGTTCGTCCTGTTTTTAACGTTGCACCAAGTGGCGACAGTGAAAAAGATATTCACTCGGCAAAATTATCTCGCAAGATTTTAAATGCAGTTGAACACAATTTAAAATTGAGTGAAAAGATATCGCAAGCAACAAATTGGAGTGAGATTTGTGGAACGAGTTTTTACAAAGTTGTTTGGAACAGTCAAAAAGGTGATTTGCTTGGATATGACAAAGACGGCAATGGCATAAGAAATGGTGAAGTTGACATAAGTGTTTGTTCGCCATTTGAAATTTTCCCTGATTGCAACACAACCGAAAAAATTGATGACCTTGCAAGTATTATTCACGCAAAGCCATACAAGGTGAGTGCAATCAAAAAGATTTGGGGTGTTGATGTTTTGCCCGAAGATATTGATGTTTTAACAATGAGCAATCAAAATCTTGCTGGTGGGCTGGGTTATACGGCAAGTGTTCAAAAAATAATCAGCGAAAAGGCAAGTGACAGTGCCATTGTAATTGAAAGATACGAAGCACCAACAACAGAACATCCAAATGGCAGAGTTATTGTTGTGGCTGGTGACAGATTGCTTGCAATTGGCGAACTACCTTTTGTTAACCGAAACGAAGATAAAAGGGGATTTCCTTTTGTTAAACAATGTTCATTAACAGATGGTGGTAGTTTTTGGGGATTTAGTGTGATTGAAAGATTAATCCCCGTTCAACGAAGTTACAACGCCATAAAAAACAGAAAGCATGAGTTTTTAAACAGAATTGCAATGGGCATTTTAACCGTGGAAGACGGAAGTGTTGACATAAGAAACTTGGAAGAAGAAGGGTTGTCACCGGGCAAAGTTTTGGTGTATCGTCAAGGTTCAACTCCACCCGAAATTTTAAGCACAAATGACATACCAAGTGCATTTGAAAAAGAAGAAGAAAGTTTGCTTGAAGAATTTATTCAAATAAGTGGCGTTAGTGACTACAACACAAGTGCAAATGTTGCAAGGTCAAACATAAGTGGTGTTGCGCTTGAACTTATAATTGAAAGAGAAAACGACCGTTTGCTTGCAACAAGCGACCAAATAAAATTTGCAATGATAGAAATTGGCAAAAATATTTTGAGATTGTATAAGCAGTTTGCTGGTCAAAAACGCCTTGCAAAAATAGAAGACGAAAAGGGCAAGATGGAACTGTTTTATTGGAACAAGAGTGACATCACAAGTGACGATGTGGTTTTGGATACAAAAAATGAGCTTGGCGAGACATTGTCTCAACGCAGAAGTATGATATTTGATATGCTAAATGCAGGTTTGCTTGCCGATGAAAATGGAAAGTTGAGTGTTTCGGCAAAACAAAAGACTTTGGAAATGCTTGGCTTTGGAACTTGGGAAAATGGAAATGATTTAAGCAATATGCACATAAAACAAGCAGGCAAAGAAAATATTATGTTTATTGAGGGCAAAATGCCTAAAACTTTAAGCATTGATGACCACAGTTTGCACATTCAGTCTCACACTGCATTTGTTCTTTCAAACGAATTTGATGACAATCAAGTTTTGAGCAATTTAATTGAGCATATTGAAGAGCATAAAGCAATGTTAAAGGCTCAAATGCAAGAAGAACTAATGCAAGAAAAAACTGCAAACAAATAACAAAGTGAATGATGTGGCAAAAGAATTTAAAAACATTATGTTAAAAAAAGCTAACAAATATGATGTTTGGTGTGGTGTGCCAGTTATATTTTGCCCTGCAAAATATCGTGGCGTTGCCACGGCTTGCGCCAGCAAGCAACTGGCACACCTAATGAAAAGAATTTTATATACAGTTGATAATGTTTTATATAACAAATAGTTGATACATAGTCTTAAAAAAATATATGCATTTAATTAACTGATACACAGTCTTAATATGGAGAAATTTATGGAAGAATTTATGAATGAAATTAAAAACGGAGAACAACCACAACAAAGTTCTACCCTGAATGCTGGGGAACAGCAAATTAAAGATGAAACACAAACTTTAAGTGGCTCTCTTATGGATAAGTTTAAAACTGTTGACGCCTTGCAAAACGCCTACAAAAATTTGGAAAAAGAGTTTACGCAAAAGTGTCAAAAAGTTAAAGAACTTACCGAAAAAATTAACTCCCTTGACAATGCAAATGCACCAAGGGAAGAACGGGTTGACAAAGACAAAGAGTTTAAAGACTTTTTGCAAAGTCAACCACAGGTTCAAATGTATGAAGACGAAATTTCCAATGCGATTAAGGAAGAGGAAGTTGCTAGCACAAACAATCCTTATTTAACAGCATTGACAAAAGTTTTGTCATCAAAAATTGTGCCTTATGACAATCTTGTTAATGATGAAGATTTTTTAAATAACTACATCTATAACAATGAAAAAATTAACAAAAACATAGTTGACAAATATCTGCAAGATATTATGTCAAAAAAGGCTATGCCACTCATTGCCGACTTTGGTGGCACAGGAACTGTTAGCAGTCCTGTAACTAAGCCAAAAACAATTTTAGAAGCCGGCAAAGTAGCAGAGGCCTATTTTAAAAATTAGGAGAAAGTTATGATTACATTAGAAAGTGCAGATAACGCACTAAAAAAAGTTTATTTGGATGTTGTGTCTAATCAATTAAACACAAACACAAACCCACTTCTTGCAAAAATAAGTCAAACGACAAAAGATGTTTGGGGCAAGGAAATTGTTAAAGTTGCGCCATTTGGTATAAATGGTGGAATTGGTGCTGGTGATGAAGCAGGCGAACTCCCTGCAAGTGCTGGCAACAACTATGTTAAGTTTGTTAGCGAACTTAAAAACTTATATGGCAAAATTGAAATCAGCGACAAAGCAATTCGTGCAAGTGAAAACAGCGCAGGTGCTTTTGTTAACCTTTTAAATGCAGAAATGGAAGGCTTGATTAAAGCAAGCAAATTCAACTTTGGTCGTATGTTATTTGGTGATGGCTCTGGCAAAATTGCAACAATAAGTGCAGTTGAAGGTGCTGTTATGACATGTGACACAGTTAAAAATATGATTGAAGGTTTGGTTGTTGACATTTACTCTTCTGAGAACTCAGTTGTGGTTAAAGGTGCAAGAATAACAGCCGTTGACCGTGTTAACAAAACATTTACAGTTGACAAAGCAATTGCTTCTGTAACAGAAAGTTGCTATGTAACTGTTCAAAATTCACTTGGCAAAGAGCTCACAGGTCTTGGTGCAATTTTTGGCACAGGTGACCTTTATGGCGTAAGCAGAAGTGCAAACGCTTGGATGAAACCATACAGCAAAACAAGTGTTGGAACAATCACTGACGATGTTATTCAATCAGCAATTGACTATCTTGACGAAAATGTTGGTAGCACAGTTGACTACATCACCTGCTCAAGTGATGTTAAGAGATTGTATCAAGCATATCTTGCAACTTACAGAAGAAACATCGATGTTATGGAACTTCAAGGTGGCTTTAAGGCAATCAGTTACAACGGCATTCCAGTTGTAAGTGACAGATTTGTTGAAGATGGCACAATGTATTTGTTAAATACAAAAGAATTTGAATTGCATCAACTTTGCGATTGGCAATGGCTTGCTAGTGAAGACGGCAGAATTTTAAAACAAAATGCAGGATATCCAACATATTCAGCAACCCTAGTTAAATATGCTGACCTCATTTGCAACAAACCAGCAGGACAAGCAAAATTAAGCGGAATTAACGCATAAGGAATATAAGACGAATGCAGTTTTAACACAAAACTGCATTTTGTTTTATTTGGTTTTATATGTTTAAATTTTTAATTAAAAACGACCTCTTTAACATAGTTAACAGGTTAAAGAGCATAGATAAAAAATATTTTATAGTTTACAATTGCAAAAAACATAAGTATGAAGTTCATTATAGGCGTGCCAAAAACACCTATGAATTAACAGTGCCTTACGACAAATTGGACGCCAGAACCATATCTCTTGTGCAAAAGACAAAGATAGAAAATCAAAGGCAGTTTTTGGAAAGTATAGAGCGAGAAAACCAGATTTTACAGCAAAAAAACAAAAATGAAATTTTAGAAAATTTAAGGAGAGTTTATGAGTGTTAAAGAAGTTATAAAACAAGCTGCAATTTTGTTGCAGTTAAACAATTTAATTGATGCCAACCTAGATGACTATGAAAATTTGGACAGCCAAACAAAAAAAGATATAAACATTGTTGTAAGTTGCATAAACGAAGTGTTGTGCGATATTTCAACCGACTATTTGTTGTTGGAAACAACCGAAACAATTGATGTTAAAGAAGGAACTTTTGACCTTGCCAATTTGAGCAAAGTATTTTACAAGATAATAAATTTTGTTCCTTTAAACGAATACAAAATCGAGTTTAACAACTTGCTTGTAAAAGATGGCAAATACAAAATTACATACAACTACTTGCCAGAAATTGTTGGGCTTGATGACAACATCGTTTATGACAAGCGTTTGACAATTTATGGTCTTTGTTATGGCGTGGCAAAAGAGTATTGTTTGGTTTGTGGAAATTACAGCGAAAGCGAAATGTGGGAAAGCAAATTTATAAGTGCCATGCAAATTGCAGTTAGAAAGAGTGGAAGTGTTTTTCTTAAACAGAGAAGGTGGATTTGATGAAGACAAAATATCCAAAAACTCAAACTCTTGAAATTTGCATAAAAGATTTTCAAAATGGATTGGATACAGAAACTGCTGAAAACATAACGAGTTTTAACACATCAGTTAACTGTTACAATTTTGACTATAAATCTGGTGCGCTAACCGAAAGCATTGGCTTTGAAAACTTAACAATACCCAGCACAACCGAAGAAAACAGCGCAGAAAAATCACCTCAAATGGTCAGTGGCACAAAATATATCAAAATTGGAACATATAAACAATTTGACACAACAGAAAACAAGCGCAATGACAAATTAATTGCTATAACCTCAGAAAACAAAGTTCATTTTTGTAGGTTGGTCACACCATATCCGGCAATGCTAAACATAGACGACAAAACTTTTTTGGAAGTGCCAAATTTGTTTAATCACAACGATGGAACTTATGATTGCATTTTGTTTACAAGTGAAAGTGATGGCGTAAACAGTTGGGACGATTTAACAGCAACAAAAAATTACCCTGATATGCCAGTTGTTAGCAATATATGTAACTTTAAGGACAGATTTTTTATAACTTTAGGTGGCGAAAGATTGGTTATAAGAACTCAATATGGAAATTTGCTCACCTGGAAAAAAGACGATGTCTTGTCTGTTGAAAAAGTTACGCTGGATGGCGAAAGAGGAAGTATAAACAAATTAATCTGCATGGACGACTACATCTATGCCATACGAGACTATGGCATAAGCCGAATTATGTGGTATGAGTCTATGCAAGAGTTTGACATAAATCACCTGCTGTTTAGTGGTGGAAAAATTTATGGCGACACTGCTTGTTGTTGTGGCAAAACAGGTCTTGTTTTGTGCAAAGACGGACTTTATCAGTTTGATACAGCAAATGCAAAAAAATTGGATTTAAAGTTAAATTCTATGCTCAAAGGCATTGCAAATCAGCACGCAGTTGCTATTTTTAGAAATGGAATTTATTACCTTGCTTGCAGGTTAAACTTTGGTGATGAAAAAATTATTGGTTGCGAAAGTGAAAATTACAAAAACAATGCAATAATAGCCTATGAAGTTGCAACTGGCAAATATACAATAACAAGGGGCATTGATGTCATAAGTTTTTGCGCAGTTCAGTTTGAATCAAACGACAAATTGTTGGCTTGCTTTAACGCAGTGCACGGTGAAAAAATTGGTCAACTTGTTGAAAATGGAAAAACATTTGGCGAAAATCAGTTTAGATATTGGCGTTCGCCACTTTCGGACCTTGGTTACAGCAACAAAGAAAAGAGTGTTAGGGAAATTTCTTTATTTTCAAAATACGATGCAAAACTAACGGTTTTCACCGAAAAAGAGACAAGAGAATTTGATGTTAAGGGAAGTGAAATTTTAAGCAAATTCCCTGTTAGAATAAAGGGCAAACAAGTTGGCATTGCAATTTCTAGTAGCACCGAAAAAGCGTTTATTAGCAATGTTAAACTTACAGTTGATTTGCTTGATACAGAATATGTGTAAACTTTTTTGTTATGACAAATTGGCAGAACTCTCTAAAAAGTATCAACTTAAACAGATGTTAAACGCGTCAACAAGAGATATGCTTAATGGTTTGCCAAACAGAGATAAAATGCTGGATTACATTAAAAATTTTGACTGTTGTAAAAATTGCAAAAGGGCTATGAAATAGGTTTGCAAATATTTTGTTTGCAAATGACAAAAAATTTAAACAAAGGGCAATTTATGTGGGAAGAAGTTTTAAATCTTGCTATTAAAAATGGTTTGTGGGCAGTTTTGTTTATGGCACTTTTTATTTTTGTTATCAAAGACAGCACAAACAGAGAAAAAAAATATCAAGAAACTATTTCAAATTTAACAGAACATTTGGGCGTTGTTAAAATGATTAAAGAAGATGTTGATGACATCAAATCAATTGTTTATAAGGGCAAAAAGTCAACATCAAAAAATAGTGACGACAAAGAGGAAATAGAAAAGTAAAATGAAAGATAACTTTAAAAATTACTCTTTTTGGATAAGTGTGACGGGTGCTGTTTTGTTGTTGCTAAATAATTTGGGAAAAGTCTTTGGGTTTTCGGTTAACAACGAAGCAGTTTACAGCATTGTTGATGGAGTTTGTGGCGTTTTGGTTGTATTTGGAATTTTAACAATGAACAAATCAAAAAACTCTGCAAATTTGGGTGACGAAGATTTAAGTGACGAAGACTTAAAAACTTTTGAAAGTGAAGAAACAAAAGAACAAGCAAAAACAGAAGTCAAAACAAACACAAATGGCAAAACAAACACAGATGACAAAACAAAAAGTGAGAACGACAAAACTGAAAATTAAAATAGGTTAAATAGGGAAAACAGAGATTTTTATCTCTGTTTTTTTATGTTAATGTTTTTTGTGGTTTTTATAATTAGTTTTGTTTTATGTTAAAAATTTTTGTGGTTTTTATAATTGGTTTTGTTTTATGTTTAATTAATTTTTAAAAGCAAATAATCATTTATATTAAATTTTGACGCATATATGTTTTTTTAAATTCGACAAAAATTTTGCATTAAAAATTGTTTTTGCAATTTGAACTTAAAATCAAATTAATTTTTGATTGCTAATTTAACTTAAATATATTATAATAAAATTGATAATTTTAGTTTTGGCAAAAATTATCAAGTAGGAGATAAAATGAAATTATTTAATTTAGGCATAAAATATATGTTTAAAAATTTTGGCTACATAGCACTGCTTTGGTTGTTGCCAGCAGTTTTTGTTGGGTTGTTTTGTGGACCTTTTAAAATTATTGAGTTTATGAATTTATATCCAACAACAAGCATTTCAAATTTTGGCGACATCTTTGCAATTTTGATGCCTTTTGATTGGATTAAATTGTTGCTTGTCATTTTGGCAGTTGCCTTGGTTGCAGTTTTTTTGAGCATGGTTTTGGGCGAAATGGAAAGTCATATGCGAAGTGGCAAATTTAGTTTTAAAAATATGTTCACTTTGGTTAACAACGACATTTTGGTTGTGCTTATCAACATCGTGTTGCTTGCTGTTATCTATGCCTTGCTGACCTTTATATTTGGATGTGTGTCATTTTTGTTTCATTTGATGTTTAGTGGGCTATCAAACATTCCAACTGTTTTAAACAGCATTTTAACAATTGTTTTGGCAACTGCATTTATTTCACTTTACACATTTATCACCCAAGTGTTTTTAATCAACATCCCAAATATGATTACAAACGGCTATTCGTTAAAAGAAGGCATAAGTAGCACAATGCAATTAATTGGCAAAAGTGGTTTTAAATTGTGGATTAGCTTTTTGCTAATTTATGTGGTTATTATTCCGTTTGTAAGTTTGCTTTGCAAAACGAATGTTGTTTGGATAGCAAACATCATCTGCACATATCTTCAATTTATGTTGTATTCTAGCATCACAATGACAAGTTTCTTTGAACTTTCAAACACGCCAAGATATGACAACAGAAAATATTACAATTACAATAAATGAGATAAAGTAGGAGAAATGTATGACGTTTAAAAATACATTTAAGTTAATTTTGAGCAATTTTTCTAACACATGGAAATTGCTTTTATACAGAATAATTTGCGTATTATGCGTTTTGGGCTTGACAACTGTTGTTGCTTGGCCTATAATAAATGTATTAATTAAAGAAAATTTTTTTGTTAATCTGCAAACATCTTTTGAAAGTTTGTTGTTTAACCTTAATTTAGAAAACCTGTTTTTGTGTGTAGATAACACCATCAAAAATCTATATCAAATAGTTTTGGCAAATGGTTATTTAACACAAACAATTTTGAGTGTTATATTTGTAGCAATTATTTTTGCATTTTTAGATGGCTATGCAAGAGTTGCAATATCAGAAAGTTGCAATGGCTTTATGAGCAGTTTGACAAAATATGCGTTTACAAATAGTTTTGTTTCTAATTTTGGCAGGGCAACTCTTTTAAATTTGGCAAGTTTTATAACAACATGGCCCTTAACGGTTATAATTTGGGTTGGTACATATTTATTTGCTTCAAATTTGTATGCTTCAATGAAAGTTTTTGCAATAATTTTGGCGATGTTATTGTTGGTTGTTACACTTTCAATAAAACAAACCGTCTTTGGTGGTTGGAAGCCAGCACTGATTGTGCATAACAAGTCGGTTTTTGTATCACTTAAAAAGGGCGCAAAGGCAATATTTAAACGATTTTTCCGTTCGCTTTCAAATTATTTGGTGCTTGTTATCATAGGCTTGATTATAAATGCGTTTGCATTAACTTTTACAGCAGGTGTTGCTTTGCTTATAACAGTTCCACTTACTTCATTAATGTTTATTGTGGCAGACCAAGTTATGTATTATGAGGCAATGGGTATGAGATTTTATGTTGATGCCGACCACATAATTTCGCCAAAGAAGTTGGAGCAACAAGACAAACTTGCAAAAGTTAAATATATTGTATAAGCATAATCATATATGATTTGTTGGTTATAATATTGATTACACAAAAGAATTGATAAATTAAAATACAATAAAGCATATATGATTTTTTTATGCAAAAGGAGAATTATGACAGAAAATATAAAAAATGAAGTGCCGGGTGCACAACCAGAAGCCGAACAAGTGCCAAACAAAAAGTTTAGGTATGTTCGCAAAAGAAATTATAACAAAAGAACAAAATCAGCAGAGGTAGCACAACTGCAAAACAACGCACAAAACAACACGCAAAATAATTTGCAACAAGTTGATGCAGGCAAAACTGACGAAGTTAAAAGCAATGGTGCAAATCAACCAAGCAAGATAAATGATGGTGTGCAGGCAGTGAACACAAAAAAAACTCAAAATAATTTTATCACGCCAAGGCTTTTGGATGTTAACAACAAAAACCTAAATCAAATTGTTGGTTTGACGCAAAAAAAATACAAAAACAAAAAGGCCTTGCGAGTTATGTTTTTGGGTGGAGTTGGTGAAATTGGTAAAAATATGATGGCGCTTGAATATGGCGAAGATATAATCATCATTGATTGTGGTGCAACTTTTCCTTCACAAGACGAAATGCCGGGCGTTGACCTTGTTGTGCCAGATATCACATATTTAATTCAAAACAAAAACAAGATAAAAGGTATTTTTATCACTCACGGTCACGAGGACCACATTGGCGCAATACCTTATGTTATTGGTGACATAAATTGCCCTATTTATGGTAGCAGGCTTGCGTGCGCATTAATTCAAAACAAGTTAAGAGAGCACCCAAAACTTAAAGCAAAACTCATCAGCGTAAAGCCAAAAGATATTGTTAAACTTGGCAATTTTAGTGTTGAGTTCATCAATGTTTGCCACAGTATTGCAGGTAGTTTTGCACTTGCAATCACTTGCCCAGCAGGTTTGATGGTTCATACTGGCGACTTTAAAATAGATTACACACCAATCAACAACAATTTTACAGACTTAACAAGATTTGCCGAACTTGGCCGTCAGGGCGTTATGCTTCTCACTTGTGAAAGCACAAATGTTGAGCGAGATGGTCAAAGTATGAGTGAAAAAACCGTTGGAAAAACACTTGATGACTTGTTTGCTAGGTTTAAAGATGACCGTATTTTTGTTGCAACATTTGCAAGCAATGTATATCGTTTGCAAGAACTTTTGGACCTTGCTGAAAAATATGGCAGAAAAGTTACATTTACGGGCAGAAGTATGGTAAATGTAACCGAAACAGCATACAAGATTGGCGAGATTAAGTTTAATCGCAACAACTTTATTGACCTTGACAAAATAAACAACTATAAGGATAGTGAACTTTTAATAATCACAACAGGAAGTCAAGGCGAACCAATGAGTGCATTAACTCGTATGGCAAGTGGAGATTTTCAAAAAATCAAACTTGGCGAGCATGATTGCATTATCATAAGCGCAAGCCCAATCCCAGGCAACGAAAAGAGTGTTAACACAGTTATCAACAAATTGTATGCTTTGGGTTGCCACATCATTTATGACCAACTTGCAGATGTTCACGCATCAGGTCACGCATACAAAAACGAATTGCAACTCGTTCACAATTTAATCAAGCCAAAGTTCTTTATGCCAGTTCATGGCGAATATCGTCATCAAAAAATTCACAAGGATTTGGCAATGGAGATGGGCGAAAACGAACGCAACATTTTATTGCCACAAATTGGCGATGTGATTGAAGTCAACAATCGTGGCATCAAAAAAGCAGGCACAATACACGCTGGTCAGCGTTTGGTTGACGGCCTTGGCTATGGTGACCTAGAAAGCATTGTTTTGCGCGACAGAAAACAACTGTCAGAAGATGGTGTTGCAGTTGTTGTGCTTGGTATGAGTGGAAAAACAGGTCAAATTACAAGTGGACCAGACATCATATCTCGTGGACTGGTTTATGCAAACGAAGATGCATTGATTAAAGAAGCAAAACAAACAATTGTTGACAGCATAAACAGTGCACCAGAAAAACAAACTGATTGGAGCATTGTTAAAAATGATGTTAGAAAAGTGCTTGGCAATTTCTTCTTTAAAAAGACAAAACGCCGTCCAATGATTTTGACAATTGTTATAGAAAATTAAATTTTTTTAAGATAACATTTTAAACGACATAAAAGTTTAGGCAAAAACACTGCTTAAACTTTTTTTAATTATGCGTAAATATTGTTTTGTTAAAAACACAAAGTAAAATATTTTTTTAAATGCTTAAAATTTGGTGCAAACTATATTATATTGTGATATAATTTAAAAAAACATAGGCTATTTATTAAAAAAACAAAACAAAAGATAAGGAGATTGAAATGATAGATTTGTTTTCTTGGCAACACATTGTTTATATTGTTGTTTTTGCAATTATAACAGTGGGAATTATTTTTTTATCGCGTTTTTTAATCAAGAAAAATGCAAAATGCACAAAATGGCTGGTTTTTGCAGTGGCATTGATAACATTTGTTTTTATGCTTGCAAACAAAATTGAAATTTGGATTAAATATGATTATAACTTTGCTTGTTTTATGCCCGGTAGTTTTTGCAGTGCATTGGCATTTTGGGGACCTATTTTTATGGTTATTTGCAAGCCTACAAGCAAGTTTTTTCAATTTGGAATGTTTGGAATGGCACTTGGTGGTTTGTTGACAACAGTATATCCTGAGTTTGCCATTGGGCATGCAACATTTTTTGAGCCTATCACCTTTACGGGAATTGTTTATCACACTTTGATGTTTGTGTGCTTTGTTTATGTTATTGGCATTGGTTACTACAAGCCAAGTATGAAAAATTGGTGGTCTTTTCCTTTGGGGCTTTGCTTAATGGTGCCATACATATTGTTTAACACGCAAGTTTTGGGTGCATCAGAAGATATGTATTTATATTCTCCAGCCATTCCAGGAACAATGCTTTATTGGTGGTTAATTGGGCTTTTGGCAATATTGCTTTACACAGTGTTCCTTTTGATTTTTGATGTGTGTGCTTTTAAAAAAGAAGAACGTTGGACTCACAAAACATGCATTTTAGTTAAAGATAAATTTTGTATGTTAAAAAACAAATTGGGCAAAAACAAAAATCAAGTTAAAGAAAGTGCTTTAAATGCAGACAATTCCATAAATTTAGATAAAGAAAATTTAACAGACGACACAAAAAATTGTTAAATTAAAAGCAATTAAACATATATAAAAATTAATCGCTTTAAATTAATTTACAAAGATTATTTCAATTAACAAAAAGACATCACCTAATAAGTTTGGTGGTGTTTTTTATTGACTCAAAACTCTTTATTTATTTGCTAAAAAAATTTTTTTGCCAATAAAATCAATTAAAGTTTTAAATAAGAATTATATGCTTATAGATAAATATTCTTTGCTAATTTTTTTATTAAAATGTTATCAATGTTAAAAAAAAATTTGTTGATGCTAAAAAAACACAAAATAAAATAAAACTTGTTAAAAACACTCATTTTTTGTCGGTTTTTATCATAAGTAATTTATAGCGAAAGCGTGGGGGATTTATGATATTAGACAGTTTTATTAATTTTTTGAGCAAGATAATGTGTTTTTCTAGTTTTGTTGGCACTGTTACTGGGTTTCCAAAGCCACTTACTGCATGCGAAGAAAACAAACTTATAAATGAAATGATTGACGGCAGTAAAACTGCAAGAAAAACTTTGATAGAACACAACTTGCGTCTTGTTGCACACATTGTTAAAAAATATTCAAATGCTGGTGATGCAGACGATTTGATAAGTGTTGGCACTATTGGGCTGATAAAGGGCATTGACACATTTAAGCCAGACAAGGGCAGTCAACTATCAACATACTGCGCAAGGTGCATAGAAAACGAAATTTTAATGCTTATTCGCATGACAAAAAAGCATAATCAAGTGTATAGTTTAGAAGAAACTTTGGGCAAAGACAAAGATGGCAACGACATAACGCTTGGCGACACTGTTGGAACAGAAACTGACGAACTTGCCGAAACAATTGAAAACACTGTTTTAAGCGAAAACATAAACAAAATTTTAAAGCGAGAACTTCCGGCAAGAGAATACAAAATTTTGTGTATGAGATATGGCTTAAACAACACGCCAGCCCTTACGCAACGCGAAGTTGCTCAAAAATTAAATATTTCTAGGTCATATATATCAAGGCTAGAAAATAAGGCGCTAAAAACAATTAAAGAAGAAATAAAGTGCAAAAATTT
>JBJFDJ010000047.1:2613-4448 GCA_051889975.1 Christensenellales bacterium | reverse complement strand
TCGTTAAACGCTCTTGTAGTTTACCATATATGTTTTTGCTTGTCAACAAGTTTTTTGATTTTTTTAAAAAAAATTAAAACAATTTTCTTTTGCCAAAAACTCGATATCTGCATTCGCCAAAAAGACTGACCAATTTGTTGTTGATATCCAAAAAAGACATAATAATTTCGGTATATTGTGGGCGAATTTCACCGGGGGTTTGCTCGCTATCTTTTATTTCAATTAACATCTTAACAATTTCATTTGTTGTTTGAATTGCCAGTTTTAAGTTGTTGCAAAAGATAACAGTGTTTGGTTCAACTTCTTTTGCAAGTGCCATTGCTTCACTAAAAAGCACATTTAGTTTGTCTTTTTGATTGGCAACACTTTGTGATAAGTCATCAAGGACCAAAAGGGCGTCTTCGTTTGTGGTATATTTTTTAAGTTTTTCAATTAGATTTTGTAAATATTCCACTTTTTTCACAATGTTTTCTTGTTCATTTGGTTGCATACTTTTTGCCGAAAAAATTTTGCTTGCACCGTGCATTAAATACTCTTGGTTTGCCAAATTCATTTTATCTGCATCTAAAATTGCAAAGTCATCATACATAACAAATACCTCGTATTTATTTATTCTTTTAAGGAATATTTTGACACAACAACGCATATCTTATTTCATTTTTAGATTTTTTGCTATTTTGTGGGTTTTTTTAATACTTTTTTATAAATATATGTTAAAATATATGTATGATTTGTGAATTATGCCCCAGAAATTGCAAGGCTAACCGAAATGATAAGTTGGGATTTTGTGGAATGAGCAACAATGTTTTGCTTGCAAAAGCAGACTTATTTTTTTGGGAAGAGCCAGTTATAAGTGGCACCAACGGAAGTGGTGCAATATTTTTTAGTGGATGCAATTTAAAATGCTGTTTTTGTCAAAATTATGAAATTAGCAGTGGCAAAAAAGGCAAGGAAATTACAGTTGACAGGCTCGCTGAGATTTTTAAAGAATTGGAACAACAAGGTGCTCACAACATCAATTTGGTTAGTCCAACACACTATGTTCATCAAATTATTGAAGCACTGAAAATTTACAAGCCAAAAATTCCAGTTGTTTACAACAGCAATGGTTATGAAAATGTTGAAACTATAAAGATATTAAAAAACTATGTTGACATCTATTTGGTTGACTTGAAATTTTGTGACAAGGAATTATCACAAAAATATTGCAAAGCTAGCAATTATTTTGAATGCGCAACTTTGGCAATTAAAGAAATGATAAACCAAAAACAAAATGTAGTTATTAAAAACGGCATTATGCAATCGGGCGTGATTATAAGGCATTTGGTTATGCCAAACTGCACGCAAGACAGCAAAAAAATTTTGGATTGGATTAATCAAAACGCAAAAGACAAAGCACTGATAAGCTTGATGAGTCAATATTTTCCTTGCCACGAAAGTTACAAGCACAGCGAAATAAACAGAACAATCACACCACTAGAATATAAAATTGTGTTAAACTATGCAATAAAACTTGGCTTAACAAACGGATTTATGCAAGAATTTGAAAGCGCAACAAGCAAGTATGTGCCAATATGGGATTTTAAAGGCGTTTGATTTTTATGTAAAGTTTTTTGTTTTAACAAAATTTGATTGTTTTTTAACAAAAAATGCCACATTTTTGCTTTACTTTTGCAAAAATTTAAAAAAAATATATGATTTTTTAAACAATGTCTTGGGGATAAAATGTCAAAAAATTTATCAATTTTTATCAAATAAATTTGCAAAATTATATTATGCAATATGAGAAAGATTGAAAAATTTGTAAAAGAAAACAACATAAATTTAATTGATGT
>JBJFDJ010000047.1:0-2513 GCA_051889975.1 Christensenellales bacterium | reverse complement strand
GATTTTAAATATGACACTCCCCTTAAAACTGCCGACAAAATTGTGTTTATAAAACGAGTGATAAAATACTTTGCATCAAAATACAACCTAATCGCCTGCTTTATGCCAAAACCTTTAAATAACATTAGTGGTAGTGGAATGCACATTAATATGAGCGTTTTTAAAAACGATGTAAATTTGTTTTATGACGAAACCGACAAAAATCATTTAAGTGATTTTGCCTATAATTATATTAATAACATATTTAAGCATATTTCGGCAATAAGTGCCTTTGCAAACCCTTTGGTTAACAGTTACAAACGGCTTAACAGTGGCTTTGAAGCACCAACAAGTGTTGAGTATAGTGCAAGCAACCGAAGTGTGCTGATGCGAATTCCAAAGGCAACCAAAAAAACTACTCGTGTTGAATTGAGGTCACCCGATGTTTCGTGCAATCCTTATATAACATTTTTGGCAGTTTTGCTTGCTGGATTTGAAGACATTTTTGAATTTAAATCAAATGTTAAAACTCCAAAAAACCTGCCACGCAGTCTTTTTGACGCAACAAATGCACTAAAAAAAGATGACTTGTTAAACAAGATTGTGCCCCAAAGTTACATTGACAAAAAACTAATTGAGTGCGAAACTTTTAACAATCAAGTAACCAATTTTGATTTGGAACAATATTTTGATATTTAAAATTTTATTAAAAATAAAAATCAAGCGTCGCTTGATTTTTTTTAAACCACTTTGATAAATTTTGTGTTGGTTTTTGCTTATTTTTTAACAGTGCTACCAAATCCACCAACGCGTGTTGTTGTGATTTCTTTTTCATCGTCCACAGTTAAATATTTTAAAAAAATGCCTTGACCAATTTTGTCACCTGCTTGTATAACATAAGGTTCATCACTAAAATTATACAATCTAAACCCCAAGTTGCCATCATTTGACACATTGCCGTAATAGTCGCAATCAATCACGCCAATTGTGTTTGCAATCATAATACCTTTTTTGCCCATGCCACTTGTCACACACAAAATTAGCACTTCGTCTGGATTAAAACTTGCCTTGATGTTCGTCCAAATCATTTTCATAGTTTTTGGCTCGATAACAGTGCTGATAGGTGAATATATATCATAACCAGCACTGTGTTTTGTTGCCCTTTGTGGCATTTTGTTTGGAACAACTCCGTATTGAATTGCATCTTGTCTAACTACTTCAAATTTTCTCATATAATTATCATATCACAAAAGCGTTTTAAAGTATAGTTTTTTAGGATTAACAATACAATTTTTTTGCAAGTAATTTGTTTTTTGACTTTTGGCTTTGTTGATTTTGTTTGTTAACTTTTGGTGTGTTTATGTGCGTTATTATTTGTGTTTAGTTAACTTTTGCTTGTTTTTTAAGTTTTTAACCATCACGCAAATAGAAAAAGCAATTATCACAAGCAAAATGCCAAAACTAGAACATGCCGAAAGAATTTGCATGCTGTCCGTCATGCCACCATTTACCATAATTAAAGTGTGTTGCAATGTTAAAACAGAAATCATAGCATCAATCAATGACAACTCTCGCAAAAACTTGTATATTAAATTTTCAACTTTTTTTATTTTGTTTATATTTATAATTGCCATTGTTGTTTTGTAAGTTGTGTATGTTGCAACTGCAATTGCAGGAATTATACCAAAATTTACATCTTTGGGTTTGACAACCATAATTGTTATGGGCGCAATAAGGCATAAATCTATAAAAAATATAAAAATCGACAACCCTATATAAGTTTTTCTTCTTTCAACATCTTTTTTGTCTTCACTGCTATCTTTTATTTTTCTTTCGGTTATCAACGAAATAATTCTTGCAACAATCAAACATAAATAATATATTGAAATACTTTTGCCCCACGAATCACCATATCTTAAACCCAAATGTAAGTTATAAATGGCAAACAAAAAAGTGATGACAACCGAAAATGTTGCACTTAACAAAATTTTGTGTGGACTTTTTATTAAAGTTTTAATTTTCTGTTTGATGTTCATAATCTTTTGCCATTTTTGGCATAACACAATCTATAATAATTTTTTCAATGTAAGATATTTCATCTTTGCAATCGTTTTTTATCCATTCGTTTATTATTGAAGTGATGCCGTTTATATAATATGCAATCATATAATGCTCTGTTTTTTCGTCAATGCCAAATCTATTAAATATTGGCTTAAATATATGCTGATTAAGTGCTTGAAACTTTTCGTTTGAATTCATGATTAAAGCGTGTTTAACCGCAACTTGATGTATTACTTTATTTTCTTTTATGTAATTTAAATAAGGCGTTAGATATTGAGAACTGATAAAAATAAGATTTTCATTGTGGCAGTTTTTAATTTTGTTAAAAAAATCTTTTGTGCTATCGTCAAAATAATTTACAAATTGTTTGTTTGTGTTTTCGATGCATTCACAAAGCAAATCGTTGATAGTTTCATAGTGAAGATAAAAAGTTGAACGATTTACACCTGCTTTTTCACATATTTCTTTTACTG
>JBJFDJ010000046.1:0-4453 GCA_051889975.1 Christensenellales bacterium | reverse complement strand
ACTTTGATACGCTTGAAAAAGGAACTGTTACAGTGCGTGACCGTGACACAATGAAACAAGATGTTGTTAAAATTGAAGACCTAGCAAAATATCTCTTTGACAAAGTTGGCTGTTAATATAAAAGTTTGATTAATGTTTAAAGATGCAGGATTGCATCTTTTTTGATAGAAGGATAAAAATAAATAATTATAACCTTAAAAAGTAGATTTTATTTTTTAATTATCATATAATTATAGGGTTATGGCGCTTTTGTAGCGTGATTTTTTTTGAGGTGATAGATGACACATTTGTTAAAATACATAAAAAAGAAAGACTGGTTTATCATTGCCATTTGTTTGGGATTGATTGTTTTGCAGGTGTTTTTAGAATTAAAAATGCCCGACTACACCAAGGCACTTACCACCATGGTGCAAAGTGAAAGTGCCAATATGGCAGAGGTTTGGAAAAATGGTGGGCTGATGCTTGCTTGTGCCTTGGGCAGTTTGCTGTCGGCTATTGTTTGTTCCGTGTTAATTAGTCGTGTAGCAAGTTCGTTTTCTTTAAATTTAAGACAAAACTTGTTTGCAAAGATATCCGATTTCTCAAACACAGAAATAAACAAGTTTAGCACAGCAAGTTTGATAACTCGTACAACAAACGATGTTATGCAAATGCAAAACTTTGTGGCAATGGGTATACAACTTTTGTTCAAAGCGCCAATTATGGCAGTTTGGGCAATATTAAAGATTTCTGCAACGCATGTAAGTTGGACAACAGCAATGATTATTTGCGTTGCTATCATTGTTATTTGCGTGTGCATTTTAATTGCACTATGTTTGCCAAGATTTAAAAAAATTCAAAAACTTACAGACGAATTAAACAATGTTACGCGTGAAAGTGTTGGTGGCGTTAGAGTTGTTAGAGCATTTAATGCCGAAGATTATCAACAATCAAAATTTGAAAAAGTTAATGACCAAATAACTAAAACAAACTTATTTACTTCAAGAGCAATGGGGTTTTTATCGCCCATTATGACACTTTGTATGAATGGTTTGACGCTGGCAATTTATTGGATTGCTGCCGTTTTGGTAAATGATATTGCTTTTAGTGGCGATGCCTATGCAACAATTTTGCAAAGGTCACAAGTTGTTGGCAACGCAGCAGCGTTTTCTTCTTATGCGATGCAAGTTGTTATGGCATTTATGATGCTTATTATGATTTTTATCATATTGCCACGAACTGTTGTTTCTGGCAATCGTATTTGGGAAGTTTTGAGCACAAAGCCATCAATTGTTTACAAAAATAGTGGTAACATAAAAACAGACAAGGTTGGCGAGATTGAGTTTAAAAATGTAAGCTTTGCTTTTGATGACGGTGATGACAATGCTTTAACAGATATCACATTTAAAGTTAACAAAGGTGAAACTGTGGCAATAATTGGAGCAACGGGAAGTGGAAAAACAACAATAATCAACTTGCTATCAAGGTTTTATGATGTCACAAGTGGGCAAATTTTAATTGATGGAGTAGATATAAAAGATTATTCCGAAAAAGAATTGAGAAGCAAAATTGCTTTGGCAAGTCAAAAGGCATCACTTTTTAAGGGAACAGTTAAAGAAAACATCACTTTTGGCAGTGATGTTGTTGACGATGAAAAAGTCAACAGGGCAATTGATATAGCACAAGCAGATTTTATCTATAAATTAGATGATGGTGTAAATAGCAATGTTGCACAAGGTGGAACTAATTTTTCTGGTGGTCAAAAACAACGAATTTCGCTTGCAAGAGCAGTTTATAAAGACAGTGAAATTATGGTTTTTGACGATACTTTTTCGGCACTAGATTACAAAACGGATATGCTTGCACGAAAAGCCATACATCAAAATTTGAGCGATAAAACAATTGTTATAATTGCTCAACGAATTGGAACAATAAAAAATGCCGACAAAATTTTGGTCATTGATGAAGGAAAAATTGTTGGTGAGGGCAAACATGACGACTTGCTAAAAACTTGCAATGTTTACAAAGAAATTGCTTTGTCACAATTATCAAAGGAGGAGTTATAGTATGGCAGGATTTGGACCACATCGACCATCTGCGCCTAACGGCGAAAAAACAGACTTCAAATCATTTAAAAAACTTTTGGGCTATTGTAAAGCATATCTGCCTGCTATAATTGTTGCTGTCTTGTTTGCTGTGATTAGTGCCGTTGCAACAATCATTGGACCTGATAAAATAAGCGATTTAATGAATATGATAACCACTGGCGTAAAAAGTGCAACTGGCGTTGAAATGACTGCTTTTGTTGAACTTTGCGTAGTGTTAATTTGCATTTACGCAACTGGTGCTCTTGTAAACTATTTACAACAATTTATAATGGCAGGCGTCACACAAAAATTGTCAAAGAAAATGAGAACGGATATCAATAACAAAATAAATAAATTGCCATTAAAATATTTTGACAATACAACTCGTGGTGATATTTTGTCTCGCGTGACAAATGATGTTGATACCGTGTCTCAAAGTTTGAGTTCCGTAACAGCAAATCTCATTAATTCAATTGTTTTATTTTTTGGCGTTGTTGTTATTATGTTTGTAGTAAATTGGATACTTGCACTTGTTACAATTGTTTCTTCTATAATTGGTTTTGTGTTGATGTTTACTATTTTGCGTAAATCTCAAAAATACTTTAATAGCAGACAGCAAAATCTTGGTGAAATGAATGGTCACATAGAAGAAATTTACACAAATCACAACATAGTTAAATCATATAGTGCTGAAGAAATAAGTATGAAAAAATTTAGCAAGATTAACGAAGAATTATATACAAACAATTGGAAATCGCAAGCGTTATCTGGATTGATGCACCCACTTATGAATTTTGCAGGAAATTTATCTTATGTTGCCATATTTATTGTTGGTGTTGCACTTATTTTAAGTGGCAGTTCTGCAGTAAGTTTTGGCACAATTATTTCGTTTATTATTTATGCAAGATTGTTTAGTCAACCACTTACAAATTTCTCTCAATCAATGTCTTCAATGCAACAGGCATCAGCAGCGTCAAAACGAGTTTTTGAAATGTTGGACGCAACTGAAATGCAAGATGAAGGTAGCAAAACGCAAGTCATTGAAAAAGTTAAGGGAGATGTTGAATTTAAAAATGTTAAGTTTGGATACAACAAAGATGAACCGGTTATAAAAAATTTTTCTGCAAAACTTAAAAGTGGTCAAAAAGTGGCAATTGTTGGGCCAACTGGTGCTGGTAAAACAACAATTGTAAATTTGCTTATGCGTTTTTATGAAATTGATGACGGCGATATTTTAATTGACGGAGTTTCGACAAAAGATTTAAAAAGAGAAAATGTTAGATATTTGTTTGATATGATTTTGCAAGACACATGGCTTTTTAAGGGTACAATAAGAGAAAACCTTGTATATAACAAAAAAGGAGTGACTGACGAACAACTTGATGCTGTTTGCAAGGCAGTGGGTTTAAAACATTTTATCAAAACACTAAAAAAAGGCTATGACACAATGCTTGATGATAAAATCACTTTAAGCGAAGGTCAAAAACAACAACTAACAATTGCTCGTGCAATGATTAAGGACTCGCCACTGTTAATTTTAGATGAAGCAACAAGCAGTGTTGACACTCGCACAGAACTTGTTATTCAAAAAGCAATGGACAATTTAACAAAAGGCAGAACAAGTTTTGTCATTGCTCACAGGCTTTCGACAATTAAAAATGCAGATGTAATTTTAGTAATGAAAGATGGCGATATTATTGAACAAGGAAATCACGAACAACTTCTTGCACAAAATGGCTTTTATGCCGAACTTTATAACAGCCAATTTGCAGATGTTGGCTAATTTAAAACACCAAATATAATTGGTGTTTTTTTAATGCATATTTTTTGTTGAATGTAAACAAAAAACCACTCTGAAAAATCAAAGTGATTTGCTGGTGCGCCGTAAGAGGCTCGAACTCCTAACCTTTGGTTCCGTAGACCAACGCTCTATCCAATTGAGCTAACAGCGCGTATTAAGTTGTGCTTTAATTTTGAGCCATTTTGTCAAATTGACTTTTACATTTTAATACAACAAATGTGTTTTGTCAATGATTTTTTAAATTTACATACATATTTTGTCATACGGCAGTTGACGGAAGTAGCAAAAATGTGTATTTTGTCAATCGCAAAAAACAAACCAGCTATCAAATTATTGTAGTTTTTTGTTTTGTCGTGATGGTTTGTGTACCTTTATTCTCCATTTGTATGTGTTTTATTGTTTGAGTATTCTTTGTTTGTGTGCCGTTGTATTCATTACTTGCAACAATTGTTTTTGGGGTGGTTTTTCTTGTTGTTTGTCACAAACTAAACAAGGTCTTTGTTGTTATTTTAAAAATTGTGGGCAAAATAGGTGGTTAACATAGTTAAAAAACTCAATATTTAGGGCTAAAATGTTGTTTTTTTGG
>JBJFDJ010000045.1:9089-20504 GCA_051889975.1 Christensenellales bacterium | reverse complement strand
ACTTACGACCTTCGGGTTATGAGCCCGACGAGCTGCCAACTGCTCCACCCCGCGACATAAACAAACAAAGTATATAGCAAAATGTTAAACTTGTCAATACTTATTTTAATTTTATTGCAAATTTTTAAAAATTATAACCAAAAAAACAAATGTTTATGTGCTTTTTTTGCTTATTTTTTAAATTGTTTTATTTGCAAGGTTGTTAAAAATTTTTTGAATGTTTTTAATTTATTTTTTTATTTTGTGTTGTTAATTATTTGCGTGTTTATGTTATTAATATGTTTTATATTTTGTTTGCGTGATTTATATATTTAAATTTTTAAGATTGTGCAACTTTTTTTGTTGCAAGAATATTTTATTAATCATTTTTTATTGTTGTTGATTTGTTTGCAATTATTGTGGCTTCGTCTGCAATAATTGTTGTGTTTGGCAATATTTTTGAGTCTTTTACAAATGTTATTGTTGCATTGTAAAGCCTTAACATATTAAGTTGCTCTGTTTTTTGCCTGCTTGTTTTAAACAAAATTATGTCGTTTGCTTCCCAAAGCGTAAACCATATAAGTATAATCAATGACTCATAAAGTGGAATAAATGGCAATTTTGATGCAAAAGGCATTGCAAATAATGATAGCGCACCAATGGCATACAAGAAGAATGCAAAAGATTTATTTTTTTTGAGGCTGACTTTTGATGTTGTCAATTTAAAACTGTAAAATCTTTTTATGGCACTTTTTATTTGAGACTGAGTATCAGTGGAACAATCTTCCTTTACATGAATTTTTAATTCGAGATTATATCTCAGTGGAATAATTTCTGTTTCTTCCATTAAATACTTATCAAAATCATCTTCTATTGTTCTATCTTTTAAAATATCAAAAGGTGAAAATATGTCCTTTTCATTGCCAATTTTGCATTCAATTATTGCTTCGCCATTGTCATTAAATCTTATTTCATTTTCAACATCAAATTGTTCAGACTTTAATTGTCGCTTGTATTGTTTAATTTTTTCTTTGTTTAATTTTTTTTGTTCTTTCATACTCATAATATTAAATTATACATCATTTTTTTTGTTTATGCAACTTGGAATTGGTTATTTTTGCTTGATAAGATTTAAAAATAAATATATAATTAAATATAATTAAGTATAGTTTAATAAATTGGTTTTTTTTACAAAAGATAACATAAGAGGTATAAACAATGGCAAAAATCAAAAAAAATTTTATTCTACTTTTTACTGTTTTTGCAATGTTGGTTACAGCCGTAAATTTGGCAAATGTTTTTGATGCCAACAAATTGGTTTATGCCCAAGACCCAATCACAACAACTTCAACATGGGACGGCGAATATATTGCTGATTTAGCCAATGTTTTTACAACTGGCACAGGACAGCAAGATGACCCATATATCATCGATACTGCCAACCAATTTGTCACATTAAAAGATCTTGTTGCAAGTGATATTTATGCAGATGGATACAACAATTCGGCAGTGTATTATAAATTAAACACAAACATTGATTTAAATAACAAAGAGTTTAATGGCATTGGTGAGTCTGGCAAATCTTTTAAAGCAAACTTTGATGGCAACAATTGTTCGGTTTCCAATTTTAAATACACAGAACCAGACACTGCTCAGATGTCTGTTAACGCTGGCTTGTTTAATTCGGTTGAAGGTTCAATTAAAAATCTAACTGTTTCTGGTGCAAAATTTAACTTTGGGTTAAACGCATCAAACTTAACTTGTGGCGTGATTTGTGGACGACAAGACAACAATTCAACAATAGAAAATGTAAAAGTTGACTCATCAACAATTACTCTTGCGTTTGTTGGCTCTTTTGAACAAGTTGCCGTTGGTGGCATTTCTGGTTATGTTTTTAATGGTTCCCAAATAACAAACGCTTCTTGTTTGAACACAAAAGTATCAATCACTTTACCCCCAGAGCTTTATGATATGGAGCTTGTTAACACAGGCTTGATTGCTGGTTCGGTGCAGTCATATTCCCACATTAAAAATAGTTATAGTGACAATAGCAATTCAATAAAAATAGAACAGAGTTCAAATGATATATATGACACAGGAAATTATGTTGGTGGAATTGTTGGCTATTTGGCTGTAAGCTCTGACATTGAACAATGTTTTTCAAGTTTCACAAATTTAACTTTAAGCACAAATAACATTTTAACCAACAATATTGGTGGACTTGTTGGATATATAAAGGAATCAAACATAAAAAATGCCTATGCCAAAAACGGATTGTTTAAAAGTGCAATTTCCAACAACACAAGCACAAACAACATTGGTGGACTTGTTGGCTATGCAGAAGTCACATCAAATTTGTTTAGTTTGAGCAACAAGTTTTTGTTGTCACAATGCTATTCGGTCATCGACACTCAAGATACTGATGTCTTTGGAAGCGCCACAACAAGTGCAACCATTGGAAAGCTTAATTTAAAAAATTTTAGCCAAACAACAATACAAAACACATTTTATGTGCCAAAAAATTCACAAACTTTAACCGACTACAATGTTACCAATGGAAGCAAATACACTGGCGAAAATATTGTTACACAATTAAATGACACAAATGCCAAAAGTTTAAGCAATTATAATGGCTTTGATGACTCAATTTGGTGCAACGATTTAACAGAGCCCATAAATGAAGGCTATCCAATTTTGATGGGCGTTGGCAACGATGTTGTTCCTGCCGAAAAACAAAGTTACACAATCACCATCAAGTCGCAAATCATTGACGAAAACGGCACAAGTGAGCCAGTTGACCTTGCAACAAAAGTTATTGAAGAAGGCGCAACGGACACCTATCAAATCACACTTTTGCAAAATTATGCAGTTACAGATGTTCAAACGCAAGATGGCAAGGTTGATGCTCAATTTGATGGCAATGATTTAATAACCCTTTCAAATGCAACGGGCAATGACACAATAATTATTGTGTTCACAAAAGATAGTTTCACAGTCACGCTGGAAGTTGCTGGCGATGTTGGTGGAACGCTAGACTTTGCAACAGGTTATGCAAGCAAAGTTTATTATGATGGTTCTACATCAGTTGTTGTATCAACGGCAGATGGTTACAGATTTGACCTTGCAAGTTGTGTAGTGTTGAGTGACGCAAGTTTAACTGCAACCAAAACGGCAGAAGGTTTTAGTGTTGACAACATAACATCTGATTTAACAATCATTGTAACTTTTATTAAAACTTATCAAGTCACAGTTCGTCCAAATGATAGTTCAATGGGTTTGGTGAGTGATAACAGTACTGATTTTGGTGCTTCGCTCAATATTGTTGTTGACAGTGGCACAAGTGTTACACTTTATGCTCAAATAACAAATGAAAACACTCATTTATTTGCAAGGTGGAAGACGGCGCAAGGTGCAGAACTGGGAACAAATCTCACACTTTCTGTCACTATTTTAAGCGATATGGAAATAATTGCAGAGTTTGAGACAAGATATTATTCAATTGACATACAAATCACAAACCCTTCGGGCAATTTAAATAACATTGTAAAAATTAATGATGAAGTGGTTACAAATGGCAGAACTTTAACAGATATTACATACAATCAAAGCATAAATTTAACATTTGCGACTGATGCAAACTGCTATGTTGATAGCATATCAATAAACAGCACTTTGCTAACAAACACGCAAATAGAAAGTGGCAGTTATGCCTTTAATTTAAACGAAAACACCACAATTATTGTTGTGTTTGCCGATTATATTAACATAAATGTTTATGCTTATTCAAACACTTTGGCAGACAGGCAATCATATACAAACACCGACCAACAAAACTTTGTTGGCTTTGCGCAAAACCCAACAACTATATCTCAAACAACAAAAGTTAAAGCAGATGGCACGGCTGTGCTTTATGCAGTAGCAAATGAAAAATATATCTTTGATGGCTGGTTTGACACTAGCAACTTTGAAAATGCAACAGCAATTTCAACAAACGCACAATTTACTTTATCTCAAACTCAAATGCAAACTTTAGGCAATATTTACGCAAAATTTAGCATTGATACTTATGAAATAACAATCAAAAAAACATTGATTGACGAAACCGGAACAAACACAACAGTTTTAAATACAATAACAGCCGAATACAAGGGCAGTGCTGAATATGATGTTGAAAAGCCTCAAAATTATGATTTTGTGACCATTGAAAGTAATTGTGGTGCAGTTTACGACCAAACAACACAAAAAATTATAATATCAAACATTTTATCAAGTGATGTTGTAACAATCACCTTTGAAAAACAAAAATTTGCTTTGACGTTGACTGTTGGCGCTGGTGGACAGGCAACAATTGATGGGAAAGTTGTTACAACACTAAACAATATTTATTATAACACAAGCAAACAAATTGAAGTTTTGGCAAACGATGGATACAGATTTGATAAAAACAATGGCGCAAACATAAGTGGCACTTGCACAAACAATATAACCAAGCCAACTGATAGTGTTGAAAAATACTTAATTAACTTAAACAACATAACAAGTGATGTTGTGGTTGACATCTCGTTTATAAAAACTTATGTTGTGACAATTTCAACAAATTTAAACGATATCGGCAAAGTAAGTTTTGATGACGCAGATTATCAAAACACCTTAACACTAATTGTTGACGCTGGTTCAAATTTAACAGTTTATGCGCAAGTTGAAACAGATAGTGCATTTGTATATGAGTTTAAGCATTGGGCGAACGACACAAATGCCGAAGTTTCAACAAACCAACAATATGACATAACTGATATTCAAACAGACTTAACATTGACAGCAATTTTTGCAAAGATTGGTCGCTCATTTTCAATTCAAGTTGTTCAAGAAGTTGCCAGCGCAAACAATGTTGTCACAGCAAATGGCACAACAGTTAATCAATACGATGTGATTGGTGGTTTGGACTATTACACGGAAATTAATCTTGCTTATGCAGAAGATAGTGGCTCATATTTAGAAAAAGTTGTTATTTTAAACAGCGCAACTGGCGATTGGGAATTAACAAAAGATAATTTTGCAGGCAACTCTTATCAATTCCAACTTCATGACAATATTGGTGCAGTAGTTTATTTTAATGCATACAAGTTTAATTTGAATTTAAGTGCAACAAATGGCAGTTTAACTTTTGAAGATGACAGCACAACAAAAACCATAACTGCCTATGACACAATTGACATAACTGCAACTGCCAACACAGGCTATGAATATAAAAACTTGTCTGGCGACACTTCATATTTTAACTATTCAGCAAAAGATGGCAATGATATCATCACGCTGAGCAATTTTACAACTGCTGGCGAAAAGACAACAACACTCAACATAACTGCAATTTTTGCAATATTGCAATATAAAGTTGTTGCAAATTATGGTGCAAATGGCAGTGTTTTAATTAACGGCGTGGCAGTCGCAAATGGCATAGAAAACACTTATGACTATGGCACGCCTTTAACCTTGAGTTTTGTTGCAAACAATGAATATTATTTAAACAGCGTCAAACTCAACGGCACAGACATAACAAGTCAACTTGTTGAAGGTCAGTTTATTGTTGCAAGTTTGCAAGAAAATTTGACTTTTGAAGCAGACTTTGGCATAAAAAAATATAATTTGCGCGTGACAAATGATTTTGCTGATGTTTCAATAATAACAAAGGCAAATGGCATAAACACAACCGAAACTTATTTTGAGTCTGGCACATACATTGAGTTGTTTGCAAGTTGCCCATTGGGTTATTATTGTTTGGGTTATTATGACCAAAATCAATTGTTAACAAGAGATACATCTTACAATTTTTATATTTATGAAGACGCTGACATTTTTGCAAAAATAGTGGCTGACATCGGCGTTGAACAATCTGCAAACGGATATGTTACAATTGACGACAGCACAAGTGGAACATATGGATATGGCGAAAAAGTTTTGGTGCAAGTTGCGCCAGATTTAGGTTATCAGTTTGTAAGTTTTGAAAATAACATTGTGCTTGACGAAAACAACTATTTAACCGTTGACAAAACTCTTACAATCAAAGCAGTTTTTGAAAGCAAACCTGTTGAAGTTGTGTTAAATTGCGACCAAAATGGCACAATAAACAGCAACATAAATGGAACATATCACATAGGTGATGTGCTGTCACTTTCACTAACAAACAATGTTGGCTATCATTTTGCAGGTTACTCTGGCACTTTTGCTGGCGAACTTTTAAACGAACTACAAACCACATACACAATTTTGCCACAAGACGCCGAAAATGGCAGAGTTGAAATTTTTGCAAATTTTGCAATTGACAACTTTAATGTGTATGTAACTTCAAACTACGGTGGCTCGGTTACTCCTTATGGCGAAAGTCTGCTTGACTATGGTGCATTGTTGCAAATAAATATTGACATATATGACAAGTATAAGATTGGCAGTGTTTTAATAAATGATGTGGAGCAGTCTGGTTTGATTGTTGATGGCAAAATCAATTTGACGGTGAACAAAGACTTGGTTATAAGCATAGAGTTTTTGCCAATATGCTGGATAGATTTTGCCAAAAAGCCACAGGGAAATGGCACAAGTGACAATCCGTTTATCATAAAAACTGCCGAAGAACTTGCATTTATTGCAAAGGCAATTAATTCACAACTTGAAAATGCAAGTGGGCAAATAAGATATGACTATTCCTATTACAAATTGGCAAACGACATTGATTTAAACGGAAAATTCTGGACGCCAATAGGCACAACCGAAAGTCCATTTAATGGCATATTTGATTTTAATTATTTAAAAATAAAAAATCTTTTCATTCAAAGCAATGACACAAATGTTTATAGTTACAGTGGCTTGTTTGACGTTATTGGGGAGCACGGAAAAATTATAAATCAATATAAAAACAATTTAGTTTTAATTATTTTTATAATTTCTGGCACAGTTGTTTTGGCACTTTTAATTTTGCTTGTTGTGTTTATTGAAAAACGCAACCGAAAACCAAAACGAGTTATTGTTTTGCCACCATCACTTGTAAACAAAACGACAAAAACCGACAATAAAACCATAAATAGACCAGATATTTCAAAGTTGTTAAAAAAATAATTTAAGAATTTTAAAATTTGGTATTGACAAGTGTTAAAAAATGTTTTATAGTTTACTTGTTTAAAACATTTTACCATTTTGTTTTTAAATAAAAATAAAAAACACAGATTCAAAGTCTGTGTTTTTTTTGGATATTTTGCTTATAAATTAATAATTAATTATCAAAATTTGTCTTTGCTAAATTGATACACTGCAATGCCAACGCTTATTGCCAAATTTAAACTGTCAATATTGCTGGAGTGTTTAATTTTAACACTTGTTCCCTTGCTTGTATAGTCTTTTGGAAGCCCCGTTGCTTCGTTGCCAAACACAAGTGCGTGGCTATCTTTTATGCAATTTAGTTCATTTAAACTTGTTGTGCCATTTAGCATAAACAAGTATAGTGGCAATCTGTTTTGTTTTTCAAAGTCTTCAAAACTGTCAAAAGTTTGAATGTTCAAACTAAAAACTGCACCCATGCTTGCCCTGATTGTCTTTGGGTTAAAGTAGTCGGCGCATGGCTTGATAATTGCCAAGTTTTTATAGCCAAAGCCAACCATTATGCGCATAATTGTTCCCAAATTGCCCATATCACTTGGGTTGTGCAAAACGATTGTGTTGCCATCATCTAACTTGCCTTGATATTTTTTAAACACTCCAACAACATATACGTTGCCCTTTTGAGTTATGCGTTCAATCTGCTTGTCATTTTGCTCAATGGCAATATTGTTTAAGTTGCAAAGTGTTTCAAGTTTTTGCCATTCGTCATTTTTTTGCAACTTGCTTGAAACAAAAACCTTTATAACTTTTTGTGGGTTATTTTTTAAAATTTCATAAGTGGGAAAGCCACCAAAACTGTATGAATAATCGTTTTCTTCGCTGTATTTTTTGTATTCCATGTGTTAATTATATCAATTAAATATTTTTTATGCAATTAAATTATTTGTTGCATTTTAACAAAACTCATCACACGCATAAACGCAACACATCCAAACAAAAAATCTCAGCACACATCAACAAAAAACTAAAATATTGCAAATAAAAAACTAAGCATTTGCAAAACAAAAAAATCAACACTTATCAAATAAAAACACAAACTTTTATCAAACAAAACTTAAATGGCAAAATATTAACATTGTTTAAATTTTTTTAATTTATATCTTGTTTGACAATTAAGATAAAAATAAATATAATAGATATAATATATTACATATTAAGGGGAAGACCAAAAGATTTATGAAAAAAGAACAGGCAAATTTAGACTTTATAAAAATGGAACACGACGTGCTAGATTTTTGGGAGCAAAACAACTGCTTTAAAAAACTTGTGCAACAAAATAGTGATGGCAAGAGATATCGTTTTTTGGATGGACCAATGACTGCAAACAACAGCATGGGCATTCATCACGCATGGGGCAGAACTCTTAAAGATGCGTTTATAAAATATCACGCAATGAAGGGCGAGAGTTGTCAATATCAAAATGGCTTTGACGCACAAGGTCTTTGGGTGGAAGTTGAAGTTGAAAAGGAACTTGGCTTTAAAAACAAAAAAGACATTGAAAAGTTTGGGCTTGACAACTTTACAAAGGCTTGTATGGACAGGGTTAAGCGCTGTGGCAACATAATCACCGAGCAGAGCAAACGCCTTGGTCAGTGGATGGATTGGGACAACAGTTATTACACAAATAGTGACGAAAACATCACAAGCATTTGGCACTTTTTAAAAGTTTGTCATCAAAAGGGATTGCTAGAAAAAAAATATCGTGTTATGAACTGGTGCCCACGCTGTGGAACAAGTTTAAGCGAACACGAAATGACTGATAGTTATCATGATGTTGAATGCAAAGCAGTTTTTGTGAAATTGCCACTTTTGGGCGAAAAGGCAAAAATGCTTGTTTGGACAACAACTCCTTGGACGCTTACAAGCAATGTTGCTTTGGCAGTTAACAGCCAACTTACTTATTGCTATTGTCAAGTTAAAAGTGACAGTGACTTGCTTGTTTTGTGCAAAGATGCAATTAAGAGTTTGGGTGACGATTTGGTTTGCGTTGTTAAGGAAGTTAAAGGCAGTGAACTTGTTGGCAAAACCTATGAAACAATGTTTCCTTATTTAGCTCCACAAAATTTTGTGCATAAAATTGTTGATTGGGAACTCGTTGATGCCACCGAAGGTGTTGGCGTTGTTCACATTGCACCGGGCTGTGGCGAAAGTGACTTTGAACTTGGCGAAAGATTGGGGCTTGAAAAGATTTGCCCTATTGACGAAAGTGGAGTTATAACAAGTGAATTTGGCGAATTTGCTGGCAAAGACACAAATGAAGTGCGTGACCTTGTGTTTGAAAGATTGCAAGACCAAAACAAACTTTACAAAACTCACAACTACAAGCATCGTTATGCTTTTTGTTGGAGATGCAAAACAGATATCGTTTACAAATTGGTTAGTGGCTGGTATATCAAGTCAGAACCTATTAGGCAACAATTAATTGACTGCGCAAAACAAGTTGAGTGGAAGCCAGAGCACGCTGGCAAGCGTATGCAAGACTGGTTAAACAATATGGGCGATTGGAATATAAGTCGTAGCCGTTTTTATGGTTTGCCACTTCCATTTTATGTTTGTGAAAAGTGTGGAAAACTTCATGTCATTGGTAGCAAGGAAGAACTTGTAGAAAGAGCAATTAACAAGCAAAAGGCAAAGGACATTCCAAACTTGCACAAGCCTTGGATTGATGAAATTAAAATCACCTGTGATTGTGGGGCAGAAGTTAGCAGAGTGCCAGAAGTTGGCGATTGCTGGCTTGATGCAGGCATAACCCCATTTAGCACAAAAAAATATTTTACAGACAAAGAATATTTTAAAAACAACTTCCCAAGCGAATGTGTTATTGAAATGATTGAGCAAATTCGTTTGTGGTTCTATTCACTTTTGTTTATGAGTGTTGTGCTAGAAGGCAAAGCACCATATCAAAAAGTTATGACCTATGAAAGTGTTATAAGGGAAGATGGTGGCCGTTTTCACAAAAGTGGCTATATGATAAAGTTTGACGAAGCAGCAGAAAAAATGGGTGCAGACGCAATCCGTTATTTGTATGCATCAGCGCCAATCTCAAACAATGTTCGCTTTGGCTATGGACTTGGCGATGAAGTAAAACGCAAACTTCTTGGCTTTTGGAACGCTTATGTGTTCTATAACACCTATGCGTCAATAGACAACCCAAAACTTGATGGTTACACGCCTGATTTTGACAAACTCAACATCACAGATAAATGGCTACTAGAAAGAACTGCAAGTTTTGTTGACATTGCAACAAAAAATTATGACGATTTTGAACTATCAAACACAGTTAAAGAGTTTGAGTTGTATGTTGACGACTTAACAAACTGGTATATTCGCATTAACAGACGCAGATTTTGGAAAAACGAAGGCACAGACCAATTAAATGCTTATTATTGCTTATACACAGCAATTAAAACAGTTTGTCAAATCATGGCGCCAATAATCCCATTTATGACAGAACATATTTGGCAAAATCTTGTTAGAGAAAACGAAAGCAAAGAAGCCGAAAGCATTCAACTTTCTGCTTTCCCAACATCAAAACATATTGGCTATGAAAATCTTATTGATGAAACAAAAAAAGTGCGTGATATAATATATCTTGCTCAAAAGTTAAGGGCAGAACATCAAATTAAAGTTAAACAACCACTTTCAAAAATTCTTTTAAAAGTCACACCAGATTATGTTGACGCCGTTAAGAACTTTAAACAAATAATTTTGGACGAATTAAATGTTAAAGAAATCCAGTTTGCAACCGACAGCGACCAGTTTAATGACCACTCATTGTTGTTAAATTTCCGCAAAGCAGGTGCTGTGCTAAAAGGTGCAGTTAACTCATTAAAGCAAAAGTTAACCGAAATTCCAAAAACGCAAATGGAAGCACTTGTTAAAGCCGTAGAACAAGGCGCAGAAGTTGAAATTGATGGCTTTGGCAAATTGCCTGCCGACTTGTTTGAAATTAAGTTACAACCTAAAAAAGAGTTTGCTGTTGCAAATCTTGGCAATAATTTGGTTGTGCTTGACATTGAACTTGATGACAAGTTGATTGCCGAAGGCAAACTTCGTGAGTTAATTCGTGAACTTCAAGTTGCACGCAAAGAAGCAGACTTTAACATTGACGACCGCATTTGTTTAAACATTGAAACAGATAGCGATGAAATGAGCAAAATTATAACCGAAAACCTTGCAACAATAAATGCCGAAGTGCTTTGCATTTCAAACAACAAAGTTGCAAATGGCTTTGAAAAAACAATTGATGTTGACGGAAAACAAGTTGTTGTAAAAATGAAAAAAGCATAA
>JBJFDJ010000045.1:0-8989 GCA_051889975.1 Christensenellales bacterium | reverse complement strand
AAATGCTTTAAACACCAAACAATTTAAAAATCAAAGAAGGAAATTATGATAGATATAAACATTTTAAGGACAAACCCAGACAGAGTTAGGGAAAACATAAAAAAGAAATCCCAAGACAAAAAATTGCCACTTGTTGACGAAGTTTTGGCACTTGATGTTAAAAACAGAGAGTTAAAACAAGAGAGTGACAAAATTAGGGCAGAAAGAAATGTCCTTTCTGGTCAAATTGGCAAACTTTTAAAAGAAGGCAAAAAAGACGAAGCCGAAGCCGTTAAAAAACAAGTTGCACAAAACAAGGCAAGACTAGAAGAAATTGAAACCGAACAAGCACAGTTAGAAGCAAAAATCAAGCAAGATATGATGACCATACCAAACTTTATTGCAGACGATGTTCCACTTGGCGAAGACGACAGCAAAAATGTTGAAGGTAAAAGATTTTTAGAGCCAAAAGTTCCAGACTTTGAAGTTCCATATCACACCGAAATTTTAGAGCGTCTTGGTGGCATTGATGTTGACAGCGCTCGCCGAACAAGTGGTCAAGGCTTTTATTATTTGCTTGGCGATGTTGCAAGGCTTCACAGCGCAGTTTTGTCCTATGCGCGCGACTTTATGATTGACCGTGGCTTTACCTATGTTATTCCACCATATATGATACGCAGTGATGTTGTCACAGGCGTTATGAGTTTTGACGAAATGGACAACATGATGTATAAAATTGAAGGCGAAGACTTATATTTGATTGGCACAAGCGAACACTCAATGATTGGCAGATTTATGGGACAAATTTTGGACGAAAAAACACTTCCACAAACCCTAACAAGTTACAGCCCTTGCTTTCGCAAAGAAAAAGGTGCACATGGCATAGAAGAGCGTGGCATTTATCGTATTCATCAATTTGAAAAACAAGAAATGATTGTTGTTTGCAAGCCAGAAGAAAGCGACATCTGGTATGAAAAACTTTGGCAAAACACTGTTGACTTGTTTGTTAGCATGGAAATTCCAGTTCGTCAGTTAATTTGTTGCAGTGGCGACCTTGCCGATTTAAAATACAAGAGTTGTGATGTTGAAGCATGGAGCCCAAGACAACAAAAATATTTTGAAGTTGGCAGTTGCAGTAACTTAACCGATGCCCAAGCACGCCGACTTAACATAAAATACAAAAATGATAAAGGCGAAAATGTTTTTTGCCACACTTTAAACAACACAGTTGTTGCGCCACCACGCATGCTAATTGCATTTGTTGAAAATCATTTGCAAGCAGACGGCAGTGTTACAATCCCAAAAGTTTTGCAACCATATATGGGTGGCAAAAGTGTAATAAAGCCTGTTAAATAATATAAAAAAATCTGATTTTAAAGTAAAAAACAACTAGAAGCAAAAACTGCAAACAAGAAAAGAGTAGTTTTTAAAAAATAATTGTATTAATAAATTAAAAAAGAATTTTATTGTTTTCAATAAAATTCTTTTTTGTAATTGTAAAAAATTTTTTAATTAAAATAAACAACTCTAAAGGCTTCAACATTATATTTTGTCATATTTAATAGCACAAAAAACAATCAAGTTAATATATTAAAAATTTTGCAATAATGTTTGATATGCTGATATAAGTTTATTAAAACTTTACTATAATTTGTTTGTTTACATGAGATTAAAAAAAAGTATCAAATTGTTTTATCACTGTAAGTATTTAAAAATTTTATTCGATATTCTGTAAGTTTTTCGTTTAACAGTTTGTTTTTTTGCTTTAAGTTTTCAATTTGTTTGTTTAAAAGTTCAATTTCATTTTGTTTTTGAGTTAGCATAACAATTTCTTTGCGCTTTTGCATTTCGGTTTGTTCCAAAAACAGTTGCATATTTTGATTGCTGTTTTCGTTTGCATTTTCTTTAACAAGTTTAACAAGCCCCATAAACAAACTTTTTAGTTCGTCATCAGTTAGCGTTTGCTTTTTTGGCATGGCTTTGGCAATTGGAAATTCTATTATCTTGCAATCGTCAAACTTGTTTGTTTTGTTTTGCAAAATTTCTTTTTTCTTTATGGTGTGATATTTGTTTTGAAGTCGCAACATCTCTTGTATGTTTCCGTCACTTAAAGTGGCGCAGGCTTTTCGCACAGAGTAACCTTTTTTTATAAAAAAATCTATTCTGTTTTTTAAGTCTATTTCTTGATTTTTATCAAAATGATTAAAATTGTTAACTTTGTGCAGGTTTAAATCTATGCCAAGACTTTTTGCCAAATTTTTGTTTTCGTTTAACTTTTTTAGTTGAAAATAATACAAATTTCTTATTGACAAGGCGTTTTTTCCTGTTTTTTTTGCAAATTTTTTAAAACTTTGCATCAAAGGTAAGTTTTGTTTTAAGTCTGTTGCTATAAAATCAAACATCTCTTTTATTTGTTCATTGTTCCATTTTGTTTTCATTTTTCACCTTATTTTTAAATTTTTGTTGCTATATTGTTATTGCCACAAAAAATTAATTTATGCAATAACATTTTTTGCTTAACAACATTGATATTTTTACTGCAAAAAATAATCTGATTTTTATCAACAAATTGTTGTGTTTAAAACAACATTTAAAAAATTGTAAATAAGATAAGAATAGTTTAAATAAATAATATTGCAAAAAAATTTTGTTTTATTTTAAAGTTTTTTTAATATGTTTGCGCTTTAATTATCAAAATGAAATAAATATTTATTTTAAAACATATACATAAACAAGGTGAATTATGTTTGAAATCTTGTTATCTAGCAAAGTGCCAATGGAAGTTAACATTTTAAACACTAAATTTTTGGTATCTAATTCAAAGAAAAAACTTATTAAATTTGACGAAAACAAGGCGTTTTCGGTGCAATACAATTTTGCTGGCAAAAATTCTGTTGTGTATTGTGCCGATTTTGTTTTTGAAAATGAAAATTTAACAACAAACAATCAAAATTTTAAAATAATTAATTATGAGCCAAATAAATTTTTGGTTGAAATATTACAGCAAAATTCAGTTTTTTTGCAAAAAAAGATAAAAAAAATTAAAAATAATGACGTATTTTACAGTTTTTATCAAAATGGACTTGTTGAGATAGAATCTCAAACCGAAATTTTGTTTAGCGAGATTTATGATTTTGAAATTTTGGATGCCGAAATATTAAATTTGAACAACGATTTTGTTGCCATAAAACTTTTTGGCGAAAGTGACGAAGCGTGCATCATTTTAAATGACAAGTTTATAGAATTAGATTTTTTTAAAAATGCCATAGTTGAAAAAACAGAGCAGGGCTTTAAAGTTTTAATTGACATCAAAGATATTGCTAGGCATGGGCTTGTTAATGAGTATCAAATAACCGAGACGGCAAACCTTGTTGACGAATATTCGGTGTATTTAAAAGGCAGACCTGTTTTGCCATCAAACGCCAATGTTGTTCCGTTGTTTTTTGCCGAGTGCATAAGGGCAAAAGATTTTTCACTTGCAAAAAATATGCTTTGTGATGAACTAAAAGACAGTGCCAAGCAAGAACACCTTGCAAATTTTTTTGGCGATTTTTTAAGTTTTGATGCAGACTGCTGGACAAACGAAAAAAATGTTTTGTGTTTTGAATATCAAAAAAACAACATAAAATACATCAAAAAATACACTTTTGCGCTTCAAAATGACAAAATTGTTAATATAAGATAGTTTTTTATTAAAATTTTTAACAAGCAAAAATGAGTTTTTAAATTTTAACGCAATTTTTGGTTATTTTGCAAAACTTAAAAAATAACAAAAAATTAATCTTATTTTTATTTTTGGTATTGACTTGATGATTAAAATGTTATAGAATAATTTCAAGGATAATTTTGAGGTATTTTAATATGAATAAAAATCTTGTAACACAAATTTATGATTTAAAAATTAAACAAATCAAAGCAAAAATCAATTTTAAAGAACACGATGCAAAGAACTATGAAAAAGAATTAAATAGCATTTACAAGGCTCTTGATTTAAGTGAAATTAAAGAGATAAAAGAAGATTTGCTAGTTAAATATGCTCAATCAAAAAATCTAGAAAAAAACGTTGCAAAAATGAATAAACAAAGTGCACGATACATAAACAAAACTTCAGGCTATGAAGCTAAAGAATTTTATGAGTTGAGCACAAAAAGTTTGGCTTATAACTCACTTATTCAAGACTTTGATGCATTAATTAACAAAATTAACAACAAAGAATTGCAATTTTAGTTGTGATATGATAGACTTATGCAAGTAAGATTTTTACTTGCTTTTTTATTGGGGCATCGCCAAGCGGTAAGGCTACGGATTCTGATTCCGTCATACGGGAGTTCAAATCTCTCTGCCCCAACCAATGTCGACAATGTTTGAACTTTGGTAACATAAAGTATATTTTTGTTAATGGAGTTCCGGGGATTGTGATTAAAAAATAATATTATTTTTCACAGCTTTATAGCTGTGTTTTTAATTAATCATTTTTTGTTTAATTGATGTTTTTTTGATTCGTGCGAAAAAGCAAGCATTTAACCCCAAAAAATAATAGAAAAATCAAACAATTTTAAGTTAAAAGTTCGTTTGTATACTTTTTCGTATACTTATCAAAGTTTTTGGAAATTTTTTTGACTAGCAATTTGCTGGTTTTTTTAATATATTTAAAATACTTAAAAGTATAAATACTTTTTATTTGAGAGATAAAAGTCTCTTATATTATTTTTGAGTGATTTTTGGCTAAAATGTAGTTATGAAGTCAAAATTTTCTCAAAATTTAAAATTATTTAGAACTCAAATGAAATTATCGCAAAGAGCATTGGCAAAAGAGATTGGAGTAAGCCAAAAAGCAATTGACCACTGGGAACTTGATGAATCAGAGCCAAAGGCAAGTAGCATCATAAAACTCTCCCGATTTTTTGGTGTGACATGTGGCTATTTGCTTGGCGAAGAAAATTAAAAATAAATAAAGTCGTAAAAAGATAAAACACAAATTTTAATATTTGTGTTTTTTTATTATATAGTAGATTTCTACTTTTTAATAAATAAAAAGTAAATTTCTACTAAAATTAATTTTATGGAAAACAAATGGTCAAAAAACATTTACTTGTTAAGAAAGCAAGCAAAAATATCACAAAAAGAGTTAGCAGAAAAAATAGGTGTAACACAAAGGTCTATAGGTTTTTGGGAAACAGGTGTCAATGAGCCAAAAGCAAGTTATATTGTTGCTCTTGCAAAATATTTTGGTGTAAGTGCCGATTATTTATTGGGTTTGGAAGATTAATTTATGAAGTCAAAATTTTCACAAAATGTTTGTATGTTTAGAAAACAAATGGGTTTAACACAACAAGAACTTGCCGATAAAGTAGGAGTATCACAAAAAGCGATTGATTATTGGGAAAAAGATAAATACGAGCCAAAGGCAAGTAGCATCATAAAACTCTCCCGATTTTTTGGTGTGACATGTGGCTATTTGCTTGGCGAAGAAGAATAATTTATGAACATAAAAAACTCAATTAAAAATTTTGCCACAAAAACTTTGTTTTTGACGGGTGTTAAGTGTGTTTGTTGTGGAGAAGAACTTTTGCGCGACAGCAGATACAGTATGTGTGATGATTGTCACAAAAGCCTGCCTTTTATCACAGACAAAGTTTGCAAAAAGTGTGGCGAACCCATAAAAAGTTTGGCAGAATATTGCGTAAGGTGTAAAAATCATGTTGACAAAGGTTTTGACATTGCGCGTTCTGCGTTTTTGTATGCTGATGAAATGCGAAAATTGATTATTGACTTAAAGTTCAATGGCAAAAAATATTTGGCAAATTATTTGAGTTGGTTTTTGTATGACACATATGTTTTAAATGGCTTTGACTGCAATTTGGTTGTGCCTGTGCCAATGCACAAAAACAGTTTAAAGCGTCGTGGCTACAATCAACAAGAATTGCTTTGTAGCAGTTTTGCGCAAAACGGCATTGAGGTCGACACAACAAGTGTTGTTAAAGCGATTGACACAAAAACTCAAGTTGGGCTAAATTTTAAACAAAGGCAAACTAACTTAAATGGTGCGTTTAAAGTGATTGACAAACAAAAAATAAAGGGCAAAAGAGTTTTGATTGTTGACGACATATACACAACAGGCGCAACTGTCAGTGAAGTTGCAAATGCTGTTAAAAAAGCCGGAGCAAACAGTGTTTTTGTGCTCACTTTGTGCCATCAAATGACAGAAAACACAACAAATTAGTTAAATATATAAAAATAGTTGTTAAATTAGTTTTTAAAATTATCAAAATTTGTTAAAATGTTATATAACTAAAAAATTATGGAGTAGATGATGGGATTATTTTCATTTCTTTTTGCAAGTGATAATGCAAGAAATATCAAAAAATTAAAAAAGATTGCAGACGAAGTTGTTGCTTTGGAAGATAAGTATTCTGCAATGAGCGAAGAAGAGTTAAAAAATCAAACTTCTGTTTTAAAAGAACAATTAAAAAATGGCAAGACATTGGACGATATATTGCCAGATGCCTATGCTGTTATGCGCGAGGCAAGTTACAGAGTTTTAAACATGAAGCACTATTATGTGCAAATAATTGGTGGCATTGCACTTCATCAAGGTCGTATTGCCGAAATGCGCACTGGTGAAGGTAAAACACTTGTTGAAACTTTGCCAGCATATTTAAATGCTTTGACAGGCAAGGGCGTGCATATTGTAACAGTTAACGAATACTTGTCAAAGCGTGATAGCGAATGGATGGGCAAGGCTTTTGAGTATCTTGGCTTAACTGTTGGCATAACGCTTTCTGGTCAAAATGCGCAACAAAAAAAGGCTGCTTATATGGCAGATATCACCTATGGCACAAACAGTGAGTTTGGTTTTGACTATTTAAGAGATAACATGTGTGTTAGTTTAAATCAAAAGGTGCAAAGGGGACACAACTTTGCAATTGTGGACGAAGTCGACAGCGTTTTGATTGATGAAGCCCGAACACCACTTATCATTTCTGGTGGCAAGGGTTTTAAAAACACACAGGGCTACACAAAGGCAAGAGATTTTGTTAACACCTTAAAAAAAGACAGAGATGTTGAAATTGACGAAGAGAAAAAGCAAGTTCGTTTAACAGATTTGGGCGTTGCCAAAGCAGAAAGATACTATGGCATAGAAAATCTTTCGGACATTGAAAATATGGAGCAAAACCACTATATCAACAATGCGTTAAAAGCAAAATTTATGTTTGAACTTGACAAAAACTATATTGTTGACAACGGCGAAGTTTTGATTGTTGATGAGTTTACTGGTCGTGTTATGGCTGGTCGTAGATATAGTGATGGATTGCACGAAGCGTTGGAAGCAAAAGAAAATGTTGAAATCCACGACGAAAATGTTACAGTTGCAACAATCACATATCAAAACTACTTCCGTCTTTACAAAAAATTAAGTGGTATGACGGGAACGGCAAAGACAGAAGAAACCGAATTTAACAAAATTTACAAATTGGACGTTGTTACAATTCCAACAAACAAACCAGTTGTAAGGCGTGACTACCCAGATGTTGTTTATGCCAACGAAAAGGCAAAGTTTGAAGGCATTGCAAAAGAAGTTAAACTTCACCATGACAAAGGTCAACCTGTTTTAATTGGCACAGTTACTGTTGACCGCAGTGAGGCACTTAGCAAACTGCTTAAAAAAGAAGGCGTTAAGCACGTTGTGTTAAACGCAAAAAATCACGAGCAAGAAAGTGCAATTGTTGCGCAAGCAGGCAAGATTGGTGCAGTTACAATTGCAACCAACATGGCTGGTCGTGGAACAGATATTTTGCTTGGTGGCAACCCAGAATTTATGGCAAAAAACAAAATGCGCCAAGAAGGTTTTGAAGATTATTTGATTTCTGCCAGCACAAGTTATGCTCCAACCGATGACCCAAAAATTTTGGAAGCAAAGGAAAGATACAACGAACTTTACAAAGAATTTAAAAAGGAAACAGACGCCGAAAAACAAAAAGTTATTGAAGTTGGTGGTTTGTGCATTATTGGCACAGAGCGTCACGAGTCTCGTCGTATTGACAATCAGCTTCGTGGTCGTGCAGGACGTCAAGGTGACGTGGGCGAAAGTGTGTTCTTTATTTCACTAGAAGACGACCTTGCCAGAGTGTTTGGTGGCGAAAGACTTAAAGGCATTGTTGCTGCCTTTAAAATGGACCCTAACGAACCATTGTTCCAATTAAAAATGATTTCAAAACAAATTGAAAATGCTCAAAAACGAGTTGAAGGCGCAAACTTTGCAAGTCGTAGAACTTTGCTTCAAATGGACGATGTGTTAAACACTCAACGCAGTGTTATTTATGAGCAAAGAGACAGAGTTTTGGCTGGCGAAGACATCCACGACGAAGTTATGGATATGGTTAGAGATTTGGTTAGCCGAACTGTTTATGGCGAAATCAGTGATGAAAAAGCATATTTTGAGTGGGATTTGGAAAGTTTAAACAAAGCCTTGGAAGACAATATCTTTGACAAGGGTACAAACTTTGTAACAGAACAAATGGTTGAAGAAAAAAGCGCCGATGATGTGTTTAACATTGTTTGCGACAGAGTGTTCACCGAAATTGAAGCAAAGAAAAAAGCCTTGAACGATTTAATTCCAACAAGTTTTGACCAAATTGAGCGAAATGTGTTGCTCCGTCAAGTTGACAATGCTTGGGTAGAGCATATTGACGCCATGACAATTTTAAAGCGCGAAATTATGACAAGAACTGACCCTGTTAACACCTACAAACGAGAAGGTTTTGATATGTTTGAAGAAGTTCGTGACCGTATTCGTGAAAACACAGCAAAATTTATCATTCGTGCAAGATTTAAAGTTAACATCGAAAAAGTTGCCGAGCCACAAGCCCCAACAATTTTGGCAAATGCAATGCCAGTTGACAAAGCAAGCAAAACAGTTAAAAACACAGCACGCAAAATAGGTCGCAACGACCCTTGCCCATGTGGAAGTGGCAAAAAATATAAAGATTGCTGTGGCAAAGCAGAGTAA
>JBJFDJ010000044.1:0-4884 GCA_051889975.1 Christensenellales bacterium | reverse complement strand
CATTAATATTTAATACTTTTATGATATAATAACAATATATAATACATCAGTGGGGTAATTGTATGACAATATTTTACGGAGTTGCTTGTTTGCTTTCAATAATTTTATTGTTTATATACTTTTTTGTTGATAAAAAGCGTGAAAAATGGCTTATGCTTTTATTTATTTCAGTGGTAGTTTGCAACACTGGTTATTTTATGTTGTCGCTTTCTTCAAATTTGACTTTTGCATTGATTAGCAACAGCATTGCGTATGTTGGAAATGTATTTTTGCCATTTTTTATGTTGATGTTAATTCTTGATGTTTGCAACATCAAATATTCAAAAGCGTTAACTTACACTCTGCTTGCCGTGGGCGTTGTTATGTTGTTTATTACAACAAGTGGTGGCTATTTGCCAATTTATTACAAAGAAGTTGCACTTGAAATAGTTGATGGTGGGGCAAGGCTTGTTAAAGAATATGGTGTTTTGCACAATTTATATTTTGTTTATTTGTTTGGCTATATGACTTCAATGGTCACTATAATAATTTATTCCATTGTAAAAAAGAAAATCACATCAAATATGCATGCAATTTTTTTGTCTGTGATTGTGTTTGGCAACATACTTGTTTGGTTTGTGGAACAGTTTGTAGAGCATAATTTTGAATTTCTTTGCATTTCATATATCATCAATGAGGGGTTACTTCTCTTGCTATATGGAATGTTGCGTGAATACGAATACATCAAATTAAAAAAATTAAAAGAAAATACAACAAGCTCTGTCGATTTGTCTGTACTTGATTTAAAAAATAATTTGAATAAAGAAGAAATTGCTTTGGTTTTCACAAATTGGAAGGCGCTTAAAAATTTAACAAACAGAGAAAAAGAAATTCTAAAGCATATTTTGCTTGGTGAACGAAGAAAGGAAATTGCAGTTAATTTGTATATAAGTGAAAGTGCCGTAAGAAAACACACTACCAACATTTTTAGAAAATTAGATGTTGAAAACAGAACAGAACTTTGCAAAAAAGCAAAAGGGAAAATATAATTTTTACTCGCTTTAAAAAGCGAGTTTTTTTATAATTGGACCAAAGTGGACTAAATTGGACAAAAAGTGGACCAAAGTGGACTAAATTTTTAAAACAAAAAACTGCATTATGTAATAAAATATATTTGAAAATAAAAAAAGGAGATTTTATGGGAAAAGCATTAAAGGGACTTATAATTACAATTGTTAGCATAATTGCACTTGTAAGCGTATCTATTATTGGTGGTTACATATTTGTTCGCTCAAAATACAACATTGACTTGTTTAGAACTGTTGGGCAACTTAAAACACTTACTCAGTCGGTTGACGAAAGCACACTTTGTCCAAATGCATTTAAAGACGAAGATTTTACAAGTTTGCAAACATCATTGAACTCACAACTTGCAGATGGTGTTGTAAAATATGCAGAGGGTGATGGTTACAATGGTTATTCGGTTGATTTTACAGCTCTTTCTGGTGTAACATTGCCACACACATCATCAATAGGACTAACAGAAAAACAAACTGGTGCTCTTGCACAAATTATTTTTTATGAGCAAACATCAGGTAAAATTCAGGTTGGCGAAACACAATTAGAAATTGAAATTGTTCAAATGGATTTTTCTGATATAGACAGCAATGGAAGTGCTGATTTTAATGTTGTTGTTAAAATTGATTTGACAACATTAAAAGCCGATATGACAAGTTTTCCATTCAGTTGGTTAAAAAAATACATACCAGATGGTCTTTACATTTCTTCTACAGTTAGGGTAGATAAAACTGACAACTTGATGGGTTATAGTGTGGCTCACAAGCAATTGACAATAAATAACCTGTCGGTTGATGATACTACTGATTTGTTTAACACATTGGACACAGTGTTAAAAATTGGTTCTGCCGAAGCATTGAACACTTCAATTGGCACCACAGTTGCAAATGCACTTATTGGAAATGGCGACAATGCAGGTTTTGCATACTCATTAAAGGCAATTGGCAAGACATCTTGTAGTTTTATGACAGCAGGCAGCGTTGACTATTTTGTAATTAATTAATCTATAAATTGATTTAAAAAACATATCAAAAAAATATTAACTGCTTATCAGGTGGACCAAAGTGAACTAAACTTTTTTAAAAGTGGACTAAGGTGGACTTATTTTAACATACAAAGCACAAGTTTGTATGTTAAAATATAATTGTTCAAAGACAAAGTGAAATCAAAAAATTTAGTTTTGTGATTTATAATGTTTGGCTTTTGATTTGAACAAAATTTGAACACAAAAATTAAAAGGAGAATTTATATGTTTAAAACAAAAAAAGGTATTTTGTCATTTATACTTGCCATTTGCCTTGTTGTTCCAGCAATGTTTATGCTTTCGGCTTGCGGAGCAGAAAAATCTGTTGTTGGCAGTTGGGAAACTTATCAAATGATTGTGCCTGCCGAAAAAGAAGGTGATCAAGACACTATTGTTAATGTGGGCGAAGAATTTAAAGAAGTTGTGCTAAGCAAAGATACATTTGAATTAACCCTTGAAGATGATATGAGTTTAAAATTTACTCAGACAGTTGGGTCAATGTCTATGAAAGCCAATTCAACTTACACAAACAATAATGGTGTTTATTTTGCAGAATTAATCATACAATTAGGCGGAGACGAACATACTCTTTACTTGCAATTTGTCTATGACAATGATAATGACAGAATTTCTTGTGCTCTACAAGAAAAAGATGTAGAAATTGGTGAATATACAACAGCATATACCGTTATCTTTTCAAGAGCAAATGGATAGTAAAATCTTCAAGAGAATGGATAGTAAAAAATAAAAGGAGAAAATTATGACAAAGAAAAAATCAATAATGTTTATAATGTTTGCAATTTGCTTTATGATTCCAGCAATGTTTATGCTTTCAGCTTGTGGACACAGTCACAAAGCATCAGCAGAATGGTTAAGTGACGCAACATATCATTGGCATGTTTGCGAAGATGAAAATTGCAAAGAAATACTTGACAAAGCAGAGCACACTTGGGATGCTGGCGTTATTACAACACAAGCAACCGAAACAACAGAGGCAATAAAAACTTTCACTTGCACAGTTTGTGAAAAAACAAGAACAGAAAATGTTACAAAACAAGATGCAGGTTTGAGTTTAAGTGCTTCTTATAACCCATCAAAGGAATATAATACCAATTATGCAGAAGAACCAGTTTTAGGGGAGGATTATACTTGCGCTAGTGACGGAGCAGTAATTTTTGCTTGGTATGAAAAAATTGGTGATACATATAGTAGTGAACCATTGACCGACGCGATGGGATTGTGCGCACCTTATGAAGTTGGAACATATAAATTGGTTATGAGTGTTGCAGAAACAAAAAATTATGCTTCTGCAAAAATTGAAAAAGAAGGAATTGTTATTTCACCAAGACAAATAACTCTTACAAACACAAACTTAACAAAAGTTTATGGAACAAGTGGCAAAATAGACGACTGTTCCTTTGGATTAGATGAAATACTTTATAAAGTATCCACAGAGGAAGGTGGTCTTTATGAAGCAGAAGGATCTGAACTTTATTTAAAAGTGCAAATGAATAGCAAAAATGTTGGCGCTGATATTTTAAATATGGGATTTGTAATGGATGGTTTTGAAAATTTAAACTATGCACTTGCAAATGCAAATGACATCACAGCAGAAATCACCAAAAAAGAAGTAACAGGAAACTTTGATTTATCAGTAGTTTACAGCGGAAATTTTGGCACGGTTATGGCAAAATCATGGGAAACAGATAGTTTCTACAACGAAGAATTTGCAAACTTGTTTGTTGCAGGCGATAAAGTATACATTTATAAAGGTGATGTTCGTGATGTAACAAATGGAGCAAAAGCTTGGACAAATGCCACACTTTATGGTGCTGATGCAGACAATTATGACATAAGCAAATTGACATTAACTTATGAAATTAAACACGCAACATTAACATTTACACAAGCAACATTAACAAAAGAATATGACACAACATCAACATTTACTTACACATTCACCACAGCAGATGGCCTTAAAAATGGAACAACTTGCACATTGACTTTCACAGTTAAAGATGCTGACGACAATGATATTAAAAATGCTAGCGAATATACAGACTTTGTTGTTGATGACAAAAATGCAACCTTAAGCAACAGCAACTACAAAGTTGATTATTCACAATCACCTATTTTTACAAACAATGGTGGCAAACTTGTTATCACTCCAAAAGTAATCACGGAGTTAGACATTATATTGAGTGCAAGAACAGGAACTTCTGTTCAAGTATCACCAAAAGTGTCAGTTGGCAACACAACAGAATCTGTATTATTCAAATTGACAGTAATAAGTGAAAGCGAATGGGATCATGCAGGAACGTTAACATTCGTTCTTGGCTCTCCTATAACAGGTCAAGTAAAAATTGAAATTGTAAGTGACAAAAATTATGAACTTGCATTTAATCTTGTAGGCACATTGACAGTAACAGCTTAGGCGTAAATTTGATTAAACAAGCAACAAAAAGCAAAACAATTTAATTAAAGTAATAGAGCACCCTGCTTTGATTGCAGTGTGCTTTATATTTTGAAAGTTTGTTTGAAACAGATACAACAAACAATTACATATAGTTCAAAAGTAAAAAATGCAAAACCAAGGAGAAATCTTCATATAACGCAAAAACCTTCAAATTAACCAAAAAACCCAACTAACACTATGTTTAGTTGGGTTTTTTTAGTTAGCTTGGTTTTTTGCAAAAGTCTTTTAAAATTTGAAGTTAATTAATTTCATCAATAACAAAACCAAGATTTCTTGCAACCAATATAAATTTTTTTATGTTAAAAATTCCCCATTGAGTGCAAACACA
>JBJFDJ010000043.1:0-5092 GCA_051889975.1 Christensenellales bacterium | reverse complement strand
AATAATTGCTTAATGTGTTTTTTTATTGTTTCATCTTTTGCCCAAGCGCAATATAATTTTTTTAACAAATTAATTTGATTATATAATTGATAATTTAAAATATAATACGAAGAAAGATGGGTTCACAATGCCTTTTTGTTTTTGATGAAATATTTTTTACAAGCTTTTTGCATTGTTTAATTTGTGAAACAATGCTTTGATTTATAACTTGACAATTGACTATATTTTTTTGTTGTGTTAAAATTTTATTGATGAAGAACGAAAGACTTAAAATTGGATTGTTTATAGATGCGTTTTATCCTATGATTGATGGTGTTGTGCAAGTTGTTGACAACTATGCCACCAGACTTTCAAAATTTGCCGATGTTACTGTTTTTACTGTTGACCCAAGAAACAAAAACTACAAAGACAATTTTCCTTACAAAGTTGTTAGATGTAACAAATTAGAAGTGCCGGGGCTAGACTATGACTTGGGCTTGCCAACGCTTGACAATGAGTTTATGACCGAACTAAAAAATGCAAAACTAGACATTGTGCACATTCACTCTCCATTTTCTTTGGGCAAAATTGGCTTGCAGTATGCAAAAAAGCACAAGATTCCTTGCATTGCAACAAATCATTCACAATACAAACAAGATTTTTTTCGTGCAACAAAATCAAGGGCAATTACGGGCATTTTGCTAGCCAACATAATGGATGTTTTTAACAAGTGTGACGAAAATTGGGCAGTAAATGAAGGTGTTGCAGATTTATTTGTTAAAGATTATGGATTAAAAGCGCCAGTAACTGTTCAATACAACGCAACAAATCACAAGCCAGTTAAAAATGTCAACAAGGCAAATCAAATGGTAAACAAAAAATATAATCTCAAAAAAAATGAACTCGTTTTTTGTTTTGTTGGCAGGTTGTCCGTTTTAAAAAATATTTTATTTATTGCTGATGCTTTAAAAATTTTAAAAGACAAAGGGCTGGATTTTAAAACAATCTTTGTTGGCAGTGGCACAGATGAAAAACTTTTAAAAAAGAAAATTGACAACCTTAACCTAAATGAACAAACAATTTTTGTGGGCAAAGTTGCAAACAAAAATCTTTTGCAAAGCATATATTGCCGAAGCAAATTGTTGCTGTTTCCTTCTGTTTATGATACTGATGGTTTGGTTAAATATGAAGCAGCGTGTCAAAAAACACCAACCATTTCGATTAAAGATTTTTTGTGTGCAGGAAATATCAAAGATAATGAAAATGGTTTTTTAACCGATTACACTGCTCAAAGTTTTGCCGACAAAATTTATGAAGTTTGTCAAAATGACGAATTATATGAGCAAGTTTCAAACAACGCCTTTAAAACCCTATACAAAACTTGGGACGAAGTTGTTGAAAAAGTTTACAATGACTATATAAAACTCATTGAAAAAAAGAAAACGCAATTAAAAACAAAGAAAAAAGCAAGATTATACCCAAAAACAGTCAAACTTGTTCAAAAGACAAAATTTGATTTAAAAAAATCAAAAAACAAACTAAAAAAGCAAACCAAAAACACAAAAGAAAAAATAAAAATAAAAAAGGAAAAATAATATGATAAACATTTTATATGCAGGAAATCAAAAAGTTTTTGACGGTCTGTTGATTTCTGTTTTAAGCTTAACACAAAAGACAAAACAAGATTTGCAAATTTACATAATGACCATGGACCTTACTCGCAAAAATCCAGCGTTCACACCAATAAGTGATGAGCAAATAAAATTTATTGAAAATGTTGCAAAAAGATACAACAAAAACAACAAAGTGATAAAAATTGATGCAACAAAAGTTTACACTGATGTGCTTGACAACAATGTAAATGAAAATGCAAGATGCACACCATACACAATGTTAAGGCTTTTGATTGGCTATTTTGATATGCCAAACAAACTGCTATATTTAGACACTGACACAATCATAAACAACGATATAAGCGACATGTATAACACCGACATTTCAAATTATGAATTGGCTGCAGTTACAGATATACTTTTTAAAAACTTTGTCTATGACTTTGATTATTTTAATGCGGGCGTTATGCTACTTAATGTTAAAAAGTTAAAAGAAACTGAAGCATTGGACAAGGCGTTAAAACTTTGCAAATACAAAAAAATGAGTTTTTTGGACCAAGATGCCATAAACAAAGCAGTTAAAAAAAGATTGCATTTAAGTTGGAAATGCAATTGGTTTAGAAACAAATGCAAATATCACAGTGATATTATCATTCATCACTTGTGCAACGCAAGACAAAAAGGTAAAATTATGCACAGAATAAAACCATGGGAAACAGAGTTGTTTTTGCAATCATTTCCTATGTATAAAGATTTAATTGAAAATTTTATAGAATGTAAAAATGAATATCAAAAACAAATTAAAAAAGATTAACAATAGTTAATCTTTTTTATTATCGTTTTTTGCAATAACTGTCAAATATTTATCATAATACTCTTTTGCTGTATCGTCCCATGACTTTGGCAACATTTTTTCGGCATTTATTCCCACTGTTTTTAAGATATCTTTATTTTTTAGCAAAAACAAAATTTTGTCGGCATATGTTTGTAAATCATTTTTTACAACAAAACCGGAAACATCGTTTGTTAGTCTTTCACTTGTTCCAGTGTTTTCAAGAGTGATTGTTGGTGTTTGATTTGCCGCTGCTTCCACAACAACCAAACTATCATTGTCAAAAACACTTGGAAACAAAAGCAAATCACTTATTTTATAAAGCCCTGCAAGTTCAGTTTTGTCATAAATTTTGTTGGTGAAAATAACATTTTCTGTTAAATTGATTTTTTCAACATACTTTTTAAAGTAATCAAAGTCTGGCCCATAGCCAACAATAACAAATTTAAAATCCGGAAATTTTTCTTTAACAATTTTTAACGCATCCAGTGAAAATTGAATGTTTTTGTATTTTACAATCAAACCAACAAAAATTAAAATGTTATCACTTTTGGTCAAGTTATATTTTTGCCTTATTTTTTGCAAATCATCTTCAACAATTTCAATTTTGTTATAAGTTGAGCCATTTTTGACAACAATAACTTCATTTTTGTAGCCATAGTCAGATATTTCATTTTTCATGTCGCAAGAAACAGAAAAAACACCATTTGCCCTTTTTAGTTTTTTTGCAATGTCTTTTATCATGCAATTTACAATAAATTTAGACTTTACATTTTTTGAAAATGCAGTTTTAAATTTTGTGTGTACAGTTATTAAAACGGGTATTTTATACTTTTTGCCATATTTTAATGCATATCTTGTCATGCCACTAACCGACTGACAATGTATTATGTCTGGCTTAAAATTTTTAATTTGTTTTTTAAAACTGCCCGAAACCGATGGCAATGCCATATAGTCATTGTCTGTTAGTTTTATGCTGTTTGTTCTTAAAACATCAAAAGCAAATTTGCTGTCGTCATATCCTTTAAATTTTGGACAACAAACAACAACGTCGTTGTTCATATTTTTTAATGCGTTTGCCAAACCCAGTGTTGCTTGTTCTGTTCCACCCACGCCCGGATAAAAACTGTCTGTGAAAACTGCAATTTTTAGTTTTTTGTTTTGTTCCATTTTATTCTTCCATCGCAAATATTATTTTTATGTCAGCAAATAGTTTAAAGTTGTCGTCAGCATCTCCAACAGACATTTAACAGCAACTGATGTTAATTCAAACAAGTGATTAACAATTTATTGTGGATTGCGTCAGCAAACTTGATTTGTGAGCAAAACAACATTGTTTTGTTTGATTTAAACTAAATCTTTCTTTGTTAAATTTTACTATAAATTTGATTATTAGTCAAGTTTTAACAAATCCGAAATAAATGGCAAAAATTATTTTGTTTTTGGATAATATGTTTTTTATTTTATGCCTTTGTTTTTGTCAAAAAAATTTTAAAATATGTTTTTGTATAGTATGTTTTATCAAAGTTATTTTAACAAAAATATTTTTATTTTTTAAAACTATTATTACTTTATCTGCAGTTTTTACATTTTTCAATGTCAAAAATCCCCAAAAAAAAGTGTTATTCGCAAAATTGACCTTTTGCAAACAGTTTGAGTGATTTTACTAAACAAATTGGTTATAACTTACAAACTGTTGTTAAAACTAGCCACAAACTGTTAAATTTACAATATTCAACATACTCACAATCAAAAGGGCAAAATTGCCACAAATTATTTTGGTATTAGATGGTTAACCAGCCATTTAATATAAATAAAAAATAAAAAGGAGAAAAAACAAAATGGTAAATTCAAAAAAAATGAGTAAATCATCAATTGCTGTTATTGTTCTTTCAATCTTGCTTGTTCTCAGCATGATTTTAGGCTTAACAGGCGCATGGTTTACACAAGAAGCAACAGGTGCAGAAATTACTAAAGATTTTGGTAAAGTTGAAGTTACTGTAGATACTGATGGCTATGGTTTCTTTAGAAATTCTGTCGAATTGGAGAAAGATGATAAATTAATGCCAGGCGATACAGTTGGCGCTAAAATCATATTGACTGCTGATGCAGAGAGTGATGATGTTTGGGTAGCTTACTATATTTCAGTTAAAGTAGACGGCGTTCAAAAAGGAACAGCTACATTGTCATCTCCAGCAAAACTTTCAACTATTTCTGGTGGTGTTTTAAATGCTACATTAGAACTTGATGGTGAAGTTTACGGAAATGACTATGAAACAAAAACTGTTGCAATTTCTTATGAAATAAGAATGGTTCAAGTTACAAATGTTGCTACTGCCGAAGAAGCAAAAGCAATCCTTGAAGCAAACGAATCTGATGGTACTTGGTCATATGCAACAGGTATTAAAGCTTAATTATTTTAGTTTAAAAAACAACTCTGATTGAGTTGTTTTTTTGATTTTAAAATTAAAAAAGAACTCTAATGAGTTCTTTTTTTGTTAATTAATTATAAATTATTCACCAGTAGCTGCTGTTCTATCGGCAAAAACAGTATTTAAATCACCTGATGTGCAGTCCCACAATGTTTCAAGTTCTGTTTGTGTAATGTTAGCAGCTTGGATTGCATCTGCTTGATATGTAGATTTCAAGTAGTATGTTCCTGCAACAC
>JBJFDJ010000042.1:2221-21943 GCA_051889975.1 Christensenellales bacterium | reverse complement strand
GATAAAGTTTTTTGTATTCTTGAGTGTTTGATTGTTGCTTTAATCTTTGTTTTGCATTTAATGATTTTTGCTTTAAATGGTCTTTTACATCATTTGATAAATCAAAATTTGGTTTTAAAACTTTTAGATTGCATTTTAATTTTTCAAGTTCATCGATACTCAAAGGTTTGCCGTGTATTTTATTGCTACCAGCAAGTTCACTGCCAAAGCCAATTTGAGTGTTAACAATGACAAGAGTAGGCTTTTTTGATTGTTTTGCTTTTAACAAATTTTTTGTTATAAGGTCAACATTGTTGCCATCTTTAACTTGCAAAACATCAAAGCCCAAACTTTCAAATTTGAGTTTTGTGTTTTCGGTAAACGTGATATCTATTTTGCCTTCGATGGTAATTTTGTTGCAGTCATAAATTAAAACAAAATTGTCTAAATTGAGGTTGCCTGCAAGACTTAATGCCTCTTGGCTAACGCCTTCCATCAAACAGCCATCGCCACAAAGACAAAATATTTTGCTATCAAAAATTTTGCAGTCTTTTTTGTTGTATAAACTTGCCATGTGCTTTTGAGCAATTGCCATGCCAACTGCGTTTGCAACCCCTTGACCAAGCGGACCTGTGCTACAATCAACGCCTTCTGTAACATTTACTTCTGGGTGGCCCGGGGTTTTTGAACCAAGTTGCCTAAAATTTTTTAAGTCTTCATTGGTTAGGTTGTAGCCCATTCCATAAAGTATGCTGTATAAAATGCTACTGCCATGACCTGCGCTTAAAACAAATCTGTCACGATTAAAATTTTTTGGGTCATTGCAATCAACTGCCAAAACATTTGCATACAAACTATATAATATTGGCGCAGAGCCCAACGCAATGCCCGTGTGACCAGACTTTGCATTTGTTATAATTTCGGTACTTAAAACCCTTAATTCATTAACTACTTTGCTATCTATGTTCATATATTCACCTTTAAATATTATAAAATTTTTTTATGTTCTCTGTAATTTTGTTGCAATCTTTTTGCACATTGCCACCAATTTCAACAATTAAGTCGGCAAAACCAGAACAAATTTTGTTTTCTGCATCATAGGCAACAAGCAATTTTTTTTGCTGTTCATCTGTTTTTTTGTTTTGTTGTTCAAGTAATTTTTTTGTAAATTTGAGATAAATTATCAAACAAGTTTCTTTAACTAATTTTAAATTTTCACCTTTATTTAAAACCACAAAATCAATGTTTAGCACAATGTTTTCACAGCTTACAATGCTTTTTAACACTTTTTGTTCTTCTGCGTCAAAATATTCTTTGCCAGCAACTGACAACATATTTTGATTGACTAAATTAAATTGTAAAATATCATTAAAATCTGCATAAATCATTTCAAAGTCATCACAAAAACTTTTACATACATCATTACAAAATTGAGATTTTAACGAAATAAAAGCGATATTTTTTTTCATATTCTCTTTTATATGATAACAAATTTAATAATTTTTGCCAACAAAAAAGGAACATACTTTGTTTAAGCAGTTCCATTTATTGCAAAATTTTGCAATATTTTACAAAATTTTTAATGTTTTTGTTTTATCTTTATTCCAAAACAAAAATATACACTAACAAGTATGATGCCAAACATCACATATTCGGCACAAATATACACTTCATTGCTGGTTTGGTCTAGCACAATATTTATTTTTGCAGTGCCTGTTGTTATGTTAACAACTACATTGCCATTTAAATCAGTTCTGTATATTTCACTTCCAACAGCAGTCAATCTGTTAAGCGCCTGTGCAGTTGGGTGCCCATAACTGTTGTCTTTGCCACAACTTATAATTGCATATTCGGGCTTGGTCACCGACAAAAACTGCGAACCTGAACTTGTGCCACTGCCATGATGGGCAACTTTTAAAACATCAATGTCTGGGAGTGTGCTGTTGTTTAGCGCCAAATCTTCGCCAGTTGTTGAAATGTCGCCTGTCAGCATAACCTTTTTGTCATTGTAATTTAGCACCATAATTGGCGAGTAATTGTTAACTATTGTTCCAACATTGCCAACATCACTTGTTGTGATATAATTTTTTGTTGGATAGTAAAAATCTATGCTGTAATTTTCACCTTGAATTTTTTCGGTTGAATTTAAAACAGAGATATCTGTAAAAATAACATCTGTTGTTTCGTTGTTAAAAGCAGTTATTGTATTATAGTAAACTTGCGAGTTGCAAACAGTTTTGCCTGTTGCATTTCCACTTGTTTCATCAAAATTAATGCCATTTTTTGAATAAACTGAATAGATATATGGTCTAAATATTTTTTTAATTGTAAATTCTTCACAAACTTTTGCCATGCCACCACAGTGGTCTTCATCGCTGTGAGTTAAAAGCAAATAGTCAAAAGTGTTTTCGCCACTATCAAAAAAATTGTTTTTGAGATATGTTATCAAATTGTCCGCATTTTTCTTTGGCCCTGCATCCACAAGCATAGTCTTGCCATCAGGAAATCTGATTGCAATGCCGTCACCTTGCCCAACATCAACAAAATGAGTCGTCAAGCCATTTTTATCAATGTCGTTTGCAGATAAATTTGTGTTGTGATTTAGCAAATTTTCAATTTGCGTTTTAAAACCCAAACACACGCCAACAGTTATTATGCAAATTGTTAAAAACACAACAAGCCTAACAATGCTAAATTGCTTTTTTGATTTGTTATCTTTACCCTGCGACTTTTCTTTTGATGTTATTTTGTTCTTGTTCTTTTGTGATTTAGTCATTTTTCCAAAATCTCGCTGTCATCATTTAAGTATTTTTTTTTATTTCGTTTAAAGATGTTTAAAAAGTTAAATTCTCGTTTTTCACACATCTTGACAAGTTCTTTAATTTTTGGCATTGCCTTCATTGTTGCCTCATAGCCAACTTGATACATTTCCTCTGCGCCTTCAAAACTTGTGCTTTTAAATTTGCTGGTATTTGCCTCAATGACTATGTCGCTAAAGATTTTGCCACGAATTGAGTTGCTTTTCATCATAATCCTTAAAGATGCTTCTAAACAATCAATAAGTTTTGTGCTGTCTGTTCCATAACCTCTTGTTGGATTAACATCTATGCTAACAACATATTTGCAACCAGAGCGTCTTAAAACATCGGCAGGAATGTTGTTTTGCAAACCCCCGTCAACAAGCCTATATTCACCAAAGTCAACAGGATTAAAAATGCCCGGAACAGCGCAACTGCCAGCAACTGCTTTAACAACATTGCCCTGTGTGATGTTAATTTCCTTTCCACTTTTAATATCAACAGCAACAACCGTAAGTGGTTTTTTCATATCTTCAAAATGGGCATCGCCAATAAGAGATTTAACAACTTTTTCTATGCCTTCTGTGCTACTTGGCACAAAAAACAACTTGCTGTTACGGATGTCCTTTTCTTTTAATTGCATTGCTGCTTTCATCATTTCGTCACTTGTTAAACCATAGGCATACAAACAACCAACCATACTGCCAACACTTGTGCCTGCAACTTCATCAAAAACAATGCCGTTTTCTTCAAGTGCTTTAATTGCACCAATGTGCGCAAACCCCCTTGCGCCACCTCCACCAAAGGCAATCCCTATTTTATATTTCTTTTTTTTGTTGTTATAACTTAATTTTGTCAATTTTTCCATAATCATATTTTAACATAAAATTGTATGATTTTCAATAGTAAAAAGTTATTAAATAAAAATTTTAAATTTAAATGACAATTTTTTATAATAATTTTATGCACCAAAACATTTTTTTCCAAAATATCAATTAATATTAAAGATTTTTGCATTTAAAAGATTTTTATTGCAAGTTTTTTGCATTTTGCTTAAAAATTAATATATATTTTTTAATGACAACAAAAAAAGCACCATAAAAGGTGCTTTTTGTTATTTCTAATCTTGACCATTGTCATTTGCTTGTTTTGTTGCAATGCGTTGTTTGATGTCTTCGATGTCTGATTTTAAATCTTCAACTTGGCGTTTTAAAATATTGTTTGTCTTTTCCAAAATTGGGTAGCGGTCTTCGTTGTCTTTCATAACTTCTTCGCAGTGTTGAACTGAAAGTCTTAATGCATCCAAAACATCCAAATCTTCACTGAGTTTCTTTTCTTTTTCTGGGTCTACAACATAGTTGTTAACACCAAACAAAACAACTTTTTGTTTTGCAACAACTGCTTCTTTGCGACGTAGTTTTGCCTTGTCATTTTCCAAATTCTTTTTAATTCTTAAAAGTGGCAAGTATTCTTTTTTGTTTGCTTTTAGTTCTTTTTCTGATTGAGCAAGTCTTTCGGTCAAAACTTCAAGTCTTTCATTTAATGACTCAAGTGATTCGCTGTCAACTATTTCAATTTCTTTTTGTTGTTTAACCTGTTCAAGATTTGCTTTTTCTTCTTCAAGATTTGCTTTTTCTTCTTTTTCTTTTAAGAGTTGTTCTTTTAATTCTTCAACAAGTTTTCTTAAATTTTCTTTTTCTTCATCAACCACTTCGGTTTGTTCTTTAATGTCTTCTTCTTTTGTTTCTTCTGCTGGTTGAGAAGTTTCGTCAGCAACAACATTTTCTTCTTTTTGTTCATCTTCTGTTGCTTCTTCGGCAAAGGCTTCGGCGTTGATTTCGGCAATAATATTGTTTAGTTCTTCGTCAGTAATGTTTTCTTCGTTTTCTTCTTCAACTTTTTCTGGTTCTTCTGCTTCTTTGACTTCGGCTTGTTTTTCGGCACTCTCTTCTTCATCAAATGCTTCGGCATTGATTTCGGCAATCATTCTTTGATAGATGTCATTTATGTCTTCGTCTTCTGCCATCTTGTCATCTTCTTCAAAATCTTTTGCCTGTTCAACAACTTTTTCTCTTTCGGCAATATCATTGCGTTGTGCCAAAATTGCTTTTCTTTCTTCATCGGCAAGGTCTAAATCAACAGATTCACCATCAACTTCTTTTGCAACCAATTCAGGTTCTTCATCAAGATCCACTTTGCTATCTTCAAGCAAAAGAGTTTCTTCTGTTTTTTCAATTGGCTTAACTTCGCCTGTTTTTATGTTATTTTTCTTTTCAAACACTTTGATAACAACGCCAGACAAAAGGTAAATTATACCACCAGCGACTGCCATAATTGCAATAACTGCTATAACATATTTAAATGCTGTCCAAAAATCCATATTAATACTCCTTACAAAATTATACTATAAATTTTATATCAATATATTAACACATAAAATTTGCAATTTCAATAGCAAAATTAAATTTTTTGCAAAATCACGCAATTTTTTAATTATTTTTTTGTTTTTTATGCAAAATTGCTTTGTTTTTGTGAAAAATCACTCAGTTTTTGTTAAAACTTACTCGTTAATTCCTTGAATGTGCAAGCCAATTAATGAAATATAGTTGTAACTAGAAAGTGGTCTATTTAAACTATCATCATCATGTGCACACACATAAATATCATTTCCTGTTTTTTGTGAAATTATTAAACTATGATTAAAACTTACAAAATTTTGTTTTAGTTGAATTATGTCGCCCAATAGCAGGTTATCCAAATCAACAATTTTGGCAAATGGCCCTATTTTTCTGTTAGACAACAAAAATTTTTGCAAATATTCAACGCTCGCCCAACTTGGCGAACGATTGTTTTGAGAAACATAAAACCAACCGAAATATTTGTCAAAGTCCATAACTCCACCGCCAGCAAGCAAACATTGAGAAATAAAATTTGTGCAGTCACCACCAATATTGTCAAACGCATAATATTTTGGATTTCTATCTAGTGCCCACTTTTTTGCATAATCAACTGCTTTGTGTCTGTTATATTGCTTTAACATATATTTTTATATTAAAAAACTATTGATAAATGTTATATGTATAAAATTTATATTTGTTTAAAAGTATTTGAATAAGTAAATAATTATAAGGGGTTTTGACATGAATGAAATTGTTTGGGTGTTAATTAATTCATCTGTATCATTTTTATACTTGTTTGTTATAAGTAAACTGCTTGGAAAAAAACAAATAGCACAGCTAGAATTTATTGACTATGCCGTTGGCATATCACTTGGTTCTATTGCGGCAGAAATGGCAACGGCAGATGACCCCTTTTATCACTACTTAATTGCAATGACAATCTTCTTTTTGCTGGCAATTTTTATCGACAAAGTTGGCAGAAAATCTCATATTTTAAAAAAAATATTAAAGGGAAGTCCAATTTTTTTAATTGAAAGTGGCAAATTAAACTATCCAAACATAAAAAAAGCAAATATTGATATAAACGACTTATTAAGTCTTTTGCGCGAAAAAGGATATTTTAACATAAATGATATAGAATATGCTATGTTTGAAACAAGTGGCAAATTATCTGTTATGCCAAAATCAAATATGACACCTGTAGTGGTTAAAGATTTTAAAGACATAAAAGAAACACCTGCAAAATTAACCCATGCGCTTATTTTAGACGGAAAAATTTTAACACAAGAACTGCTTGCCATAGACAAAACAGAAATGTGGCTTACAAAAAAATTAAAGATAATGTCAAAAAAAGAATTGAAATCAATTGCATTGGCAATATATGACAACAATGCAAAACAAATTATAGTTCATTATAAAAATCAAAACTTGCCAAATAAAATCATCAACACATAATTCATGCAACAAATTTTAGCAAATTTTTTAACAAATTCACATAAGCATATTTAAATTAAAATTTTACTATTGACTTTATTGTATAAATAATGTAAAATTATAATAATAAAATAAAAATTTTATGGTGAATTTATGGAAGATAACAAAAAAGCAGTCATAAAGTCAGCTATATTTAAACAAGCATTAAAAAATTTTGAAAGAAGTTATTTAAACTTTTTAGACGAACCAACATTGGAAAATTATATTGAAACAAAAACTGCTCAATCATCATTTCTGGAGTGCAGAAATAATTGTTTAAACAAAAAACAACAAGAACTTGTTGATGTCTCTTTAAAAGATAGATATCGTTGTTTTTCATTTAAAGAAATATCGCAGTTTGAAGAAATTTTAAAGATAAGAAGTGAACGAGAAGCTTTAGCAATCCAAATTGCCAACTCCCTTATTAAATATGAACAAAATGCAAAAAAAATGGGCAAAAAACCAAAAGCTGACTATTTTACAATTTTTATTGACTTTATAGACAATTTGAATGCTATTGAACTTCAAACAAAAGTTAACACACCATTCCCAAAGGCATCTTACATAAAACTTCCTGTTCCAAGCAAACTAAAATTGTCGCAACTAAGAAAACTTGCTGATGATGAACATGAAGCAACTTCTGAAAAAGATATTTAAAAATTAAAAATTTTAAAACAAGTAATATTTTAATTAAGAAAAATAAATTTAAACAGCAAAAAAATCTCTATCAAGAGATTTTTTTTAACAATTTTTTACAAATAAAATTCATGAAACCTTTTCACTTTAAATTTATTTTATAATGATTTTTGCAAATTGGTGATTTTTTTGCATAAAAAACCTCTATTTTTTATAGAGATTTTAATTTAGTATTAAAAATTAATACTTAAAAATAGTTGAATTATTTTTAAAATTAACTTATTTTTAATTTTCTTCTTGTTCAAGTTTTTGCACTTCTTGTTGTAGCTTTTCGTCTTGCTCTGTTGTTTGTGTTTCTTTTTGCAGTTTTGTAGAAATTTCTTGTTGTGCTAAAACTTTTGATTGTTTTTTATTGTGTTTTTTAAATATATTAATTGATTTAATATAATTTGCACAAGTGCAGTAACATTTATATAAAGATTGTTCGTGCCATTTTAATGTTATGGCTTCATATACAATTGCAACTAAAATTGCAACCAAAACAAACAATATACCAACAAACCACCATGTTAAAATTGTGCCATCAACAAGTGGTTTGTTTAAAAACATGTTGTTTGAAAAACCAAAAACTTGATTTGTAAACACACCATAAACAATCATTATGCTTAAACCAACAAACACTCTTGGCACTTTGTTTAATGTTGGCTTTGAATATTTAACAGCAACACACAACATTGATAGTGATGCCATCAAGCCATGATAAAAATAACTGATAAGTGTGTTTTGAACCCTTGCCTGCCCAATGTCATCACCAGAAAGCATTGTTATCAAGCCACCCATAAATGCCGAAAACACAGCGAAATACAAAGTTTTGCTATCTTTTTTGCAAAACAACACACACAAAGGCAAAACAAAACCCATAGTGCTACAAAAAGTACTTGGCAAAAAATTAACAAACGAAGGTTTAAAATCGTAGTAAACAAATCTTGACAATGTTGTTGCCAAAAGTAAAATGCCAGCCGTTATTTTAATCACCAATACTTTTGATTTTTCTGTCTTTGCAAAAAGACATGTAAACAAAATAAGCAGTACTGTCGCAATTGCCCACAATGAAATAACTAAAAGATGTGGCCCCTCAAATGGTGCAGAACCAACAAAAAAATTTTTTAAATTTTCCATAATTGTCCTAAATTTTATTAATTATATTTTATAATAACATTTAAATAGAATTCAGTCAAATGGTATTTTTTTTATTGATTATTTTAGATAGTTTTAACAATTAACATTAAATGCGCATTATGTGACAAAATTTTGTCTTGGCATTTAATTATGTTCATGTAAATTTATTAAAACTTCACAATAATTTGTTTGTTTGCAAAGAAAAATTGAGTTTTATTATAAAATTTTTTCATAAAATTAATTTATTGATAAATTTTAAAAAACTATTATATTTAGTTTAGAATTTTATTTCTTTTACTTGCAAAAGTTTTTATAAACGCATTTAGGGAACTCCCCTTTATCAACCAATTTTTTTAATTCGCTAACCACAAATGGTTTGTCTTGTTGATAAGTCATTCCTATCCAAATATCACAGGTTGGCAATACTTTTAAACTTACACAATTTTCATCCATTAACTTTTGCACTTCTGTGCTAATCAAAAACTCGTTGTTTTGCATATTTTTTATGTCGCGAATATAATCAACAAAATTTTTATTTAACAAATTAAATATTTTTGCATTAAAACAAAACATATTCATACTAACAAGTGTTGCATCGTCAACCATAAACTCTTTGCCCGTCAACAATTCTTTTGCAAAAATTTTACCATCTTTTTGCTCAACCAAGCTTTCTGTGAGCTGTGTTAATATTCCATTTTTGTCAACGTTGCAAACGCCTCGTTTAACACTGCCATTTTCACTAAGTGTGTTTTTAAGTTTGTAGCCAACAAGTGCAAATTCGGTTGATTGTGGTTTAAGCTCGGTTAAAAACTTTGATGCCACTTCAAAGGAGTCTTTGCCATAATAGTCATCTGCATTGATGATGCAAAAATTATCTTTTATGATATCTTTCAAACACAAAATTGAGTATGCAGTTCCCAAAGGTTTTTCTCGGTCTATGCCAAACCTTTTTAAAACATCACCATGATGTTGAACAACAAACTCGCATTTTGCAATGCCATTTAAATATTTTGGATACTTTTGTTTGATTGTTGCATAGCTTTGTTCATTTAAAATGAAAACAATTCTATCAAAGCCACTTTTTACGGCATTGTAAATTGAATAGTCCAGCAAAAAGTCATTGTTTTCATCAACACATTCAGTTTGTTTGTTGCCTCCAAATCTACTACCCATGCCACCAGCAAGAATAACCAAATTCATAAAACACCTCAAAAAAAATAAAATTTTGTATTGCAATTGCTTACAAATTATTATATAATAGGGTTACAAAAAAAATATGAAATTTTTTGTTATTTTTTATAATAATTTAGGAGTTAATATGCCAAAAATACAACTAAAAAAGCCTATTGATGTAAATCAAGTTTATTTATTTGCAAAAGCAAAGCACGAAGGTCAAAAAAGAGATAACGGAGCTGATTATATATCTCACCCTGTTAGTGTTGCAAAAATAATAAAAGAAGTTAAAGGTGACAGCAAAAATATTGATATTTTAGTTGCAGCAGCACTTTTGCACGACACACTTGAAGACACCTACACAAGTTATCGTGAACTAGAAGAAAATTTTGGCAAGGAAATTGCAAGCATTGTTATGGAATTGACAACTGCTCCATTTGTGCCAAAAATGATTGGCAAAGCAAAATATCTTGCAACAAAAATGGAAAATATGACAAACTATGCACTTTTAATTAAGTTTGCCGACAGATACAACAACCTTTGCGATTTAAATGGCACAACGCAAGAAAAAAGGCAACGCACAATAAGTGATACAGAGTATATTTTAAACTATCTTTCATCAAGGCGCACTTACACCACAAGCCAACAAAAGCTGGTTGATTTGATACAAAAACAAATAAATGAACTTAAAAATGAAGATAACGAAAAAAACGCAATTACAAAATAGTTGCGTTTTTTATTTGCTTTAATTGAAATTTTGGTCGGCTCTCATTTGCACCTTCGTGCAAACTTGCAACTGCGTTGCAAGGGCAAGCAGACGCTTGCATGAGAGCCGACCTTCGCCCACAAGAACATTATTTTGATGGATTTAAAAATTTTTGTTCACTATTTAAATATTATTCTTATCTTATTTACAGTTTTTATATAATTGTTTTTATCATTATAGTTTTGTATAAAACAACCATACTTAAATTAACTTTAATTATTGTTTAATTGTATCAACTATTCCAACCCACCAAACAACAAGTCATGCTCTGCTTGTGCCTCAATTAAAAATCTTTTTAACATACTATAACGAGTTGCAGTGTAAGTATTCTTAACCATGCGAGCAATGTTTTGTTTTGAACCAACCAAAACAACCAATTTTTTTGCACGCGTCACTGCTGTGTAAAGCAAGTTTTTTGTTAAAATCATACTTGCACCACTTATGACAGGTATGACAACTGCATCAAACTCACTGCCTTGACTTTTGTGGATTGTTATTGCATAAGATAGCATTAATTGAGATATGTTCTCATGCACATATATTGCCTTGCGACCATCTTCAAACATCACGGTTATTTCGCCAGTCTTTTGAGATATGTTCTCAATAACTCCACTGTCGCCATTAAACACACCTTGATTGTATTCAACTATGCCATCTGGCGTAAGCCTTTCCCATGTTTGCTCATAGTTGTTAACTGTTTGCATAACTTTGTCGCCAACACGATAAGTTGTGTTTTCGGTTTGAATTTCGGCAAGATATGGTCTTGATGGATTGATTAATTTTTGCAGTTCTTTGTTTAAATTATCAACTCCACAAACACCTGCTTTCATTGGTGCAAGAACCTGAATTTTTTCACTTTCTGTTTTTAAAAACTTTGGCAATCTCATTGTAACAAGCCCAACGCAAGTGTGCAACATTTCAAGTGGCTCTGTTTTGTTTTCAAAAAAGAAATCATTTGAACTATTATCTAAAATAGGCATTTTACCTTGATTGATTAAGTGCGCATTTGTTATGATGTAACTTTTGCTATCTTGCCTGTAAATTTGAGTTAATTCAACAACGGGAACAACCTTGCTGTTTAATATATCACTTAAAACATTGCCAGCGCCAACACTTGGCAATTGGTCCTTGTCGCCCACCAAGATAACTTGCGATGTGTGTCTAACTGCTTTTAACAAATTAAACATAAGTTGGCTGTCAACCATACTGACTTCATCAACGATAATCACGTCTTGGCTTAATGGATTTTGTTCGTTGCGTGCAAAAAACATTCCGTTCCCATTTTTAAAATCAAGGTCAAGTGCCCTGTGTATTGTGCTTGCATTTTCGCCAGTGCTGTCACTAAGCCGTTTTGCTGCTCTGCCAGTTGGTGCCAAAAGTAAACATCTCTTTTTTTGCTGTTTAAAGCAACTTAAAACACATTTTACAATAGTAGTTTTGCCAGTGCCGGGGCCACCAGTTATAACACACACGCCACTGTTAACTGCTTTGCTAACTGCCTCGGCTTGATTTTGATGCAGTTTTATTTGATTTGACAATTCGTAGTCGGCAATTTCATTGGTTAAATCAATTTCTTTGCCCGAAAAATTATTGTTTAGTGCCAAAATTTTTTGCGCAATTGTTTGTTCAATAAAATACATCTTTGAAAGCATAACGCAAGGTTCATCTTGCTCAACAAACTGCTTAACAACAAGTTCCATGCTCAAATCTTGCAAAATATCATCAATAATTTGACTGTTTTGCTCCAAATCAACTTGCAAACTTTTGCAAGTGTTTTCTATCAACAATTTTTTTGTGATGTATGTGTTGCCGTTTTTGTCACTGTTTTCTTTTAAACAATATAAAAGCCCTGCCCTAAACCTAAACTTGCTGTCTGCTGGCAAGCCCATTTTTTGAGCAATTTTGTCTGCCGTTAAAAATCCAATGCCATCAACATCTTCAACAAGTTTGTAAGGATTTGTCTTTAATATCTCTTGTGTTTTTGAAAAATATGTTTGATAAATTTTAACAGCCATATTTGTTGAAATGTTGTATTTTTGCAAAAACATAACTGCATTTTGCATATCTTTTAATTCGTTAAAAGTTTCGGCAATATTTTTTGCTTTTTCTTTGCTTATGCCCTTAACTTCGGTTAGTTTTTGAGGATTTAACTCTATGATATCAAGTGTATCTTTGCCAAACTGATTAACAATTCTTTCGGCAAGCCCCACGCCAATGCCCTTTATTAAGCCACTTGATAGATATCTAAAAATGCCATCAACATTATTTGGTGGCAAAACTTTAACGCTTTCAACGGCAATCTGTTCGCCATATTTTGGATTGCGTTTTATTGTGCCTTCAATCTCCACCCTTTGACCTTCGGTTATTTGTGGAAATTTGCCAACGCAATCTAAAAATTCACCATTGCAATCTATGACTGCAACAGTGTAACCATTTTCTTCATTACGATATTTTATGCCTTCTACTTGCCCGCAAATTAACATAGTTTTATTATACTATTTTTAAAACAAAATATCAAACATTTGTTTGATTTTTATCTTACAAAATCATTTAAAAATTTATTATTTTTGACCTAAAATTAAGCCTTCTACAACAGAGCATAATTTTTTTAAGTTCTCTTGGTTTAATTGTGGCAACATATCAACAATTTGCTTTGCCGTTGTGCTGTAAAAACTTATATCTAAACTATCTGTTTTGTGACCTATCAAATAATCAACGCTCACGCCATAATAATCGGCAAGCAGTTTTAAAGTTTCTATATTGGGTTCTTGCTGTTCTAATTCGTATTTGCCATAGTTGCTTTGTGTTGTTTGTATCACTTCTGCAATTTCTTTTTGTGTTTTGTTGTTACTTTTTCTTAATTCTTTTAATCTTAACATAGTGAACCTCTAAAATAATTATATATAATTAAAATAATTTAGTTAATTAAATTATATTTTTATAAATTTTAAATAGTAAATAGAATATTTTTGTTGACATATATTCTTTTTCCTATTATACTTATTTTGTTTTAATAGATTTATTATTAAAAAAAGGAGCATTTTATGGATTTATTAGTAGATTTTATTTATAATTTCAAAAGCAAAAATCTTCACTTGCAATAGATTGCCAAAGGGATAATTTAAGAAATTTGGAAAAGCAATTTGAAAGTGGTTTAAGCCCAGAACAAATTGAAATGGTTTTTACAATAGAAGAACAACGAAACTTGCTAACTTATTGTGAAAATATGGAACTAACTAAATTTGTTATTGCTGTTTGCAAAGATATTTATACATATGGAAGCATATTTTCAATTGATAATTTGCAATAAATTTGCATTATATGTTTTATGTTTTTTATAAATGCAATTAGTTTATTTAAGAAAGGGATTTCACACTGTGCTTTGCACAGTTAAAGCAACGGGCGAATGCCCGTTGCTTTAAGCAAGATGTAATCTTGCGTGAAATCCCTTTACACAATTTTTCTGTAACTTTTTTATAATTAAAAATTTGTGGTTTATGATTTTATCATTTAAAGTTTGCTAATAAACTTCTTTTATGTTGCCATAAAAACTCCATTGCATTTTATCAACAATTTAAATTATTTTTGCCATTTATCAAACTAAATATTTACAAAAATCCTAGCACAAAGCACTGTCATATCATCTTTTGGAACATTGTCGTTTAACTCTTCTGCTTTTTGCAAAATGATGTTTGCCATTTCTTGTGGATTTGTTGTTTGTGTGTCGTTTATAAATGAACAAAGCAGGTCACTGCTTGCAAAGGCATCTGTTATTCCGTCACTGCAAAGTATAATCATATCATCGGGGCTAAGCAATTTTTTTGAAATGCTTGGTTTTATGTCTTGCAAAATGCCAATTGGCAAAGCTCCTTGACCTTGAATTTCTTCGGTGCCATCTTTGTGCTTAACAAAACTTTGTGGCGCACCCACTTTAACAAAGTCACCCAAAGCGTCTTTTAAATCAATAACACAAATATCAACAGCGCTGTAATTTTCGGTCATTTGCATAGACAAAAGTTTGTTGACGCTAGACAAAATAATTTCATCATCAAAATCTGCCTTGTAAAAATTTTCAATCAAACTTATTGTTGTGTCACTTGTCTTTTGCGCTTCTTCCCCGCTGCCCATTCCATCGCAAATAGAAAGCAAAATTTTGTTTTTGTTTAGTTTAACAAAAGTGTAACTGTCACCACTGACGCTATTTGCATATTTTGGCACGCCACTTGTTCCAAAAATCAAATCATATTTTGGTGCTGGATTAAAAGATGCAACAACATAATTTGGCAGTGGCGCTGGCTCACTTGATGTCAGCATCATTTTTGTTCCAAAATTTTTGTTTAAAATTTCAAATAATTTTGGATTGTCTGCATCTATTGCTCGCATAGTTATTGTGCAAGCAACCATATTTTCTTCTTTTTGATAAACATACACTTCGTTGCTCATTATGTTAACGTAGTTTAAGTCTTCCATAATTTTGTTTTCTAGTTCTTCATTAAAGGTGACTAGGTCCTTTGTTTCATCTGCCAAAGTTAAAAGCAGTTTGGAAACCCCATTAAATTCTTCGGCAATAAGTGATTTGCTGGTGTCAACACTGTTAACGCAATATGTATATTGTTTGTAATTGTTTATAAGTCCATTTATGGTATTTAAAATTGTTGTTGTGCGATTACACCTTGTGCTTAAAAAAGGTGGAATATCCAAAATTGTTACTTTGCCACGGTCAAGACCAGCCGAAACTATGTTGTCAATAGTCTCTGCCGTCTCTTTTGCCATAACCCTGTGGCATCTGTGCTTTTCGGGGCAATCAGCACACACCTTTTGAAATAACTCTTCTTTTAACATTTGTTTTGCTTCGCCAGCAGGCAAAACACCTTTTATGGTGTCTTTAAAACTCCTGTTCATTTCGGCAAACACTTCGCTTAAATTATACATTCGTTTGCACAAGGCGTCTCGGCTACGATTGACCATACTGCGCAGAGCAATAGTTCCATTTTTGTCGCCAAAAACAGCCTTTAAAAGCGACAAAGTTTTGTTTGATATGCACAAAAACAAAATCTCTCCAAGCAAAGTTGACAGCAAAATTTTGTAATTGTATATGCCATAAGCATTAAAATACAGCCCAAGCACAACTTCGCCAATTATTATTGCCATAACGCTAAAGTATTTGTTTGTTGACCTAAACGCAACACTGCAAAGAGCAAGCACAACAAAACACCCCAGCATACTCATACTGCCCGTTTGCAAAGCATATCCAAGCCCAAAACTTGCACCAACAACAAGTGCTTGAGTGCTGACAGAATAAATATAAGTTGCAAGCAAAATCAAAAATACGCAAACCAAATTTAGTGGTGAAAATCCCCAAAGATTAACTGCCGACAATCCACTGGCAACAGCAATAAAAAACACGCTGTAACAAACACTTTCGTCAATTGTAAGTTTTAAGCCTATGCCCTTTACAAGCAAAACTTTAAAAATCTTTATGCAGGCATACATAAACAAAATGCCAATTACAAGATACACAATTGTTGACACAATGTAGTTGATTGATGTTAAGTGATAATACATATATGCTGTTTGGCTAAGCAATGCATACAAAACAAGCAATGCGCTGGGTATTCTAACCTTGATTTTTTTATGTATATAATAACAAGCAATTATCACCAGAGCACAAGACACTGTGATGATGACATTTTGAACCGAAAAAACTGCCAGCAAACTTGCCCCAACATAGACTAAACTTGTTACAAACACATTTTGATTGCACCAGCAAAGTGCAATATAAAAACCAAATGCAAATGGAAAAATTTGATTTCTTATGCCACCAACACTAAACAAATACAGCAAAAGCATAAAAAAGCCATATCTTAAAATATCCAATAAAAACTTACCTTTTTTTGTTGCAAAATAACTCATAACAATCTCCAAAAAAATTATAAATCATTTGCTTTTTATAGCCTAAAAAAAAGTGTGATGTATATTGTTTTGTTTTGTAACTTAAAGTCGTTTTATGGCAAAACAAAATATTGTTATAGCAAAATATATAAAAAACTTTAACAAATAAAAATTGTCTTAATTGTTTAATTTTTTAATATTTTAAAGATTGTTATATATAAAAAAATCCTAGTGTAGTTTTGGTTATTTTTGTAATAAATTTGCAAGTTATCGCCAAATTAATTAACGCAAAATGTTATATAAAATAAAACAAATTCATATTTTACTTTAAGGAGTGAATATGGAAGAAAAAAATCATATAAACACAGTTAAAAACACAAAGTTAACACTAACAAATCAAAATCAACTTTGTTTAACAGGCATAAGCAAAGTGATAACAAGCACCGAAAATGTTATTATTCTTGTCATGAATGGTCAAACTGTTAACATAGAAGGTGAAAAACTTTCGGTTAAAAAATTAGATGTTGAAAATGGTATTTTAGAAGCCGAAGGCACAGTTACTGCAATAAAATACAGCCACGCAAAACACAAAGAAAACTTTTTTAAGCGTGTGTTTGGTTAATGCTTTATGAAACTCTTTTGCAAGGCAAAATATTTTTATGTGCCTTATATTTTGGTCTTGTTTGTGGTATTTTTTTAACAATTAAAAAAAGACTTGATATTCTTTTTAAAAAAAATAAATTTGTTGTTATAATAAATGATGTTTTAATTTTTGTTGTTGCCACTGCCCTATTTTTAATTTGCATAAATTTGTTTAATTATGGCGAATTTAGACTTTATGAACTTGTTGGCTTTGTTTGTGGCATTGTTTTAGAACAAATTTCGCTAAATAAAATAGTTGAAAAAATTTTGCAGATATTGTATAATTTGTTTAACAAGTTGATTAAAAAACTTAAAAAATCAAAATTATTTGGCAGGGTGTTAAAATAATGACAGAAAACAAGGCAAAAACATATAGTATGCTTATAAAAACAGGTATTGCGCTGATACTTTGCATTTTTGCCATCATTTTGATAAGTCAATACATTTCGCTAAATCAACTAAACGCAAAAAATAACGAACTAAATCAGCAATATCAAAGCCTTGTTAAAGAAGATGATGACCTTACAAAACAAAAAACGCAAATAGAAGAAAATTATGAAGATTATGTTACAGACGTTGCAAGAGATAAATACAATTTAACACAAGATGATGAAATTTTGATTAACAAAAACCAAACAGAGCAATAAGCATTTATTTGATTATCCATAAAACAAGGCAAAAGTTTATGTAAAAAATGAAATTTACAACACAAAAAATGGTTGTTTTACATAAAAAACTATGCTTTGTTTTTTTGATATTGACAAATGACTGCTGTTATTGTATAATAATTGAAAAACATATAAAAAGGAGAGAAATAATGAAAAAAGAAAAAATGCTCATTAATATCGACGACATTAGAATTGCCAAACTTTATAGTGTAGTTGATATTGTTAAAGATGACACAGGCAAGCAAGAAGGTATTGAAACTTCAAAATTTGGAAATTTTGTTCTTCTTCAAAAAATCACAGCTGATAAATATTTAATTGTTCCAACAGAAAAATTAATTAAAAACAACATGATTTCAGTTAGCGATGCAAAAGTTAAACCAGTCAACGAAGCAAAAAGCACTGAAGACTTGGTTATTAACAAAATTGACAAAAACAATAGATATTTGCACCCATCACATATTTGCTATGACTTACACTTCAAAAAACTTACTCCATCTCAACTTGTTGCTTTTGCAACACTAATCGGCGAAATTAATTCAGACGCAGAAGATGCATATGAACAAATTAAAGATGCTTGTGAAAAAATTAACAACAGAGTAATTGAAGATTACAAAAATGAAGTTTTGGCAAGAGAATCAGAAAGAGTTGTTGTTAGAGAATCAGCAGAAGACACCAACACAGCCAATGTTAAAATGAAAAAAGCATTTAAAGAAGTTGTTAGCAAAAGAGAAGCAGAAAATTCTTTAACAACTGAAGAAGATGAAGAAGAAGTTTTAACAAAATAACTTAAAAATTTTAATTAAAAACTTAAAGAGCAAAATCAAGCAAAACTTGTTGCTCTTTTTTTTATGTGCAAATTGTTTGTGGCATTTTGGGGCGTTATTTAAAACACTCTCGTTAAAATTTGGCTATATTCAACAGTCATAAAAAATTTATACATTTTTTTGCATAATTATAAATTTTTGCTTTACAATTAAAAAATTTATGTTAAAATATATTTAGAGAATATAATAATTATATACAATTAAATTTCATACGGAGAAAATTATGGAAAATATATTTTTTGACAATGGCAGAAATGCAATAGAAACATTTATAAACAAAGAATGGGTGGATTTTCCAAATAAATTTTCTGCGCAGTTAATAAACCTTTGTGGGATGCTTGGAAATTATGAAGAAGAAGGTGTTAAACTTAGGTCAAATATACTTATCACAAACAATATTGATTATTTAATAAGACAAATAAAAAATAGTTACAAACTCATAGTTTTTGAAGCAGAAAACTTAAATGGTTTTAGAAGCAATATGAAATCTTTAATTCCATTTTCAAAACACAACTGGAATGTTTACATACAAATTAACAGTGACGAGACCATTGAGTGTGGATTGTATAAATCATTTAACAGCATAAAAGAACACAGTTTTAACACAACTTTGTTTGAAAGTGAAGAATTAAAACACAAAGAAAAAATTTCTGCGTTTTTAATTCAATCAAAAAGTGCCACTCTGCTCAACTTTAGGGGAATAAAAGGCAACGAACTAAACATCAGTTTTACATTTGATGCAAAAAAAATATTAAATTACAATGACGAAATAAATGATTTTGTTGATGCAAGTTTTAGCAAATTAAAAACAACAAAAAACAAACTACTTCAAATAAAAACACTTTTTTTAAACATCTTTGAAAACGTATTTCATCACGTTCATGGTTGCATTTGTGTTGTTGTAGACAAAGACTATGTTGACAATGGATTTTTTGCTGATGGCATTTGGTTAAAAGAGCCAATTGAGTTTAGCAAATTGTTTACACAAACAAAGAGTTACAGTGAAGAAAAATTAACTTCGTTTGCAGAGCTTTTTATGGATATGCTAAACTATGATGGCGTTACAATAATTGACAACAAAGGCAGAATACTTGCCTACAATGTGTTTGTAGAAACCAATACATCAAAAGAAAGCAACATTTTGGGTGGTGCCAGAAAACGTGCTGCCTTTACAATCATCAACAGCAAAGTTAAAAAAATTGTTGGTGTTTATTTTCAAAGTCAAGAAGGTGAAGTTTTTTACAACAGAAACCGAAACGCCGAAATTGTTCGCAAACGCAAACCTCGTTTTGA
>JBJFDJ010000042.1:0-2121 GCA_051889975.1 Christensenellales bacterium | reverse complement strand
GTTGTGATTTTTTTAAAAACTAGTTTTATTTTATTTGCAATTTTTGCTTTTAATTGTTTTTGCCAAAACTATTTCACTTAATCTGTTACTCGTGTTGCAATATATGTCTGCGTTTGTGAATCTACAATCAAAGTTACAGTTATTGATGTTTCAGAAATATTTGTTATTGTTCCAGTCCAAACACCATCAGAACTTGATTGGATTGTAATTGTGGCTGAAAAGGAGCAAGTCCATTCATCATTTGCATAAGTTTTTGTATATGTTCCACTTGCCAAATAACCCCCTATTTTTCCTTGACCAATTCTTATAACATTTGGCGATTCAAAGTAAAATACAATTGATACATCTGTTTCATCTGATATTTGTTCATATCTATAAATGGCATTTGTTATAGGAAAAGCTGGTGGATTTATTTTATAAGGAACAGTTATTGTGTTTCCCTTATATGTTACAATTAAATCTCTGTTGCCAACAGTATCGCTGTTAAATGCAGTAATCATATCTGTTGTAATTTCAACAATTGTTTTTTTGCCATTTGCGTCAGTATATTCTATTTTGCCATTTGTTAAGTCAAGTTTTTCACCAATTTCATACTCTGTTTTAAAACTTGTGTATATCTCAATTTTTTCACTGTCAAACAAAAAGCAACCACCTGCAAAAACTGGAAGCGCCAAAATAAGCACAAGTGCAATTGACAAAATTATTTTATTTGCTTTTTTCATTTCATTCCTCCACTGCAATTATATATCGGGGGGGGGGGAATGTCAAGCATAAACTATTTTTTTGCGTAAATTGTTGAAAAACAAACTAATCACAATCAAAAACATCAATTGGATTGTTTTTTATTAAAAAATATTGCACTGCAATTCAGCAAGTAAAATGTTTTGACGCAAATAAGAAATCAAAATAAATGCGAAAATTTAAATTTTTGTCAATATCCAAAAATTTTTTTAAAAAACACTGCAAATTGCAGTGTTTTTTATTATTATTCTGCTTTTGGAGCAATGAGAGCCATGTTGCGTGCTCTTTTGATTGCTGTTGTAAGCTCTCTTTGGTGACTTGCGCAAACGCCTGTTTGTCTGCGTGGCAAGATTTTGCCTTTTTCGGTGATGTATCTTTTTAATTTTGCTACATCTTTATAATCAATGCCAGTTGATTTTTCTGCACAAAAAGCACAAACTTTTTTGCGTGCTGGTTTGTAGGCCTTTTTGCCTTTTTCTTCAACATCAACTGCTTTTTTTAATTCTTTATCAGCCATTGTTTTTCTCCTTTTTTATTTTTATGGAATACTTTGGCATTTTGATTGTTGCAAAAATTTTTGCAATATATGTTTAATTAGCCAAAATATTTATTAAAATGGAAGTGTATCATCTTCAATTGGTTTGAGTTCTGTTGTGCCACCTTGTGGTTTTGTGTCGCCAGATGTTGTGTCAACTTCATCACTGTTAACTCTTGCACCAACAAATTCAACTTCTTCTGCAACAACTTCTGTTACATATCTTTTTGTGCCATCTTGTGCATCATAACTGCGTGTTTGAAGATTTCCAACAACAGCAGCTTTGCTACCCTTGCGCAAAAATTTGTGACAGTTGTCTGCAAGATTTCTCCAAACAACAATGTTGATGAAATCTGTTTCTCTTTCGCCTTCGCTGTTTGTAAATCTGCGACTTACAGCAAGTGAAAAACGGCAAACAGAAATGCCACTTGTTGTTGTGGTGAGTTCTGGGTCTTTGGTTAAATTACCAATCAAAATAACTTTGTTCATAAAAAATCTCCTTATTTTCTAACGAACATTGCTCTTACAACATCAGTTGTGATGTTAAGTTGCAATTGAACTTCTGCTGGAACATTTGCTTCTGCTTGTAAATTAACAAGAACATAGTAACCAGTGTCTTTATAGTTAATTGGGTATGCAAGTTTTTTGTTACCCCATTTATCAACGCTTTCAACTTTGGCGCCTTTTGCTTCTAAAAGTTTTGTAACTTTTTCAATAACTGCATCACGGTCGCCTTCTTCATTGCTTGCCGATAAAATTAACAACAATTCATATTTGTTCATACTTTTACCTCCTTTTGGACTTATGACCTCGCTTAAACAAGGTAAGGTTTGACATTTTGTCAA
>JBJFDJ010000041.1:2715-22332 GCA_051889975.1 Christensenellales bacterium | reverse complement strand
CATGGCGAAGCATTTGCAATGGCATTTAACAAAATTTATACTTTTGGCCCTACATTTAGAACAGAAAACAGCAACACAAAAATCCACGCCAACGAGTTTTGGATGATAGAACCCGAAATGGCTTTTTGTGACCTGAATGGGCTTATGGACACCGAAGAAGAAATGCTTAAGTTCGTTGTTAAATATGTTATGGACAGATGCCCAGATGAACTTGCATTTTTTGACAAGTTTATTTCAAACGGCTTAATTGAAAAATTGACAAAACTTGTAAACAGCGAATTCAAACGCATATCTCACCACGATTGCATAGATATCTTGTTAAAATCAGGCAAAAAGTGGGAGTTTAAGCCAGACTATTTGGGTGACATCGCAAAAGAACACGAAAAATATTTAACCGAATATTTCAACGGCCCAGTGTTTATAACCGATTGGCCAAAAGACATCAAGGCATATTATATGAAATTAAACCCAGATGGCAAAACCGTTGCTGCTGTTGACCTTGTTGTGCCAGAAGCAGGCGAACTTATGGGTGGCAGTCAAAGAGAAGAAGACTATGACAAACTTGTTGCTCGCATGAACGAAGTTGGCGTTGACAAGGAAAACATCCAGTGGTATTTAAATTTGCGCAAATTTGGTGGTTGCGTTCACTCTGGCTTTGGTATGGGCTTTGAACGACTTGTCATTTATTTAACAGGTATGGACAACATCCGTGATGTAATACCTTTCCCACGAACACCAAACAACTGCTTGTATTAAAAAAATTTTTCAAATGATGTTTTAATTTAGTTATATGAAAATACTAGATTTTTAATTTTATATTTAACACAAGTAATAAAGATAAGATTATACATTTTGCTTGTATAATCTTTTTTTTGCAAGTTTCAAAAGTAATTAACTTTGCTGTTGTTCTTTATATCGATTTGCTTAATTTTAATTTTTTAATAATATTTTTTTTGTTTACTTTAATGTTTTAGTATTTATTTGTTAAACAATGTTTTGTTTAAAATGTTTTAATTCTTTTTATTTTTTTAAATATGTGATAAACTAAATGTATGAATGCAAAGTTAAAGGAAAAATTATTGTCGTTGCCAACCACTAGTGGCGTGTATTTGATGAAAGATATTTCTGGCACTATTATTTATGTTGGCAAAGCAAAAAATTTAAAGCGCAGAGTAAACAGTTATTTTGTTGGCAACAACAAAAACATAAAGACATTAAATTTGGTTGATAACATTGTTGACTTTGACTATATTGTAACAAATAGTGAAATGGACGCCCTGATGCTTGAAAACAATCTAATTAAAAAATATCAACCACACTACAACATTTTGTTAAAAGACGGCAAAAATTTTCCTTATATAAAAATAAACACAAAAGATGACTTCCCAAAATTGGAAGTGACAAGAAAGGTTAAAAATGATGGCGCAAAATATTTTGGTCCATATTTTAATGGCATTTCGCCAGAACAAATATTAAAAATTGTTGGCAGGGCGTTTAGTTTAAGAACCTGTAAATCCAATATTACAGAAAAGAGCAAAACCATAAGACCATGTTTAAATTATAGCATGGGACTTTGCAGTGCGCCATGTGCAAAAAAAGTTAGCAGAGAGCAATACAAAAATCAAGTTGAACAAGTCATAAAGTTTTTAAAGGGCGACACAAAAGATGTTGAAAATATTTTAAAAGACAAATTAAATTTGGCAAGCGAAAGTTTAAACTTTGAAAAAGCAATTGAAATCCGAGATGAAATTTTTGCGCTGGAAAAGTTAAAACAAAAATATACAACGCAATTTTCAAAGTTAATTAATCAAGATGTCATTGGATATTATTCAACTGGCACAAATGCCGTCATTTCTGTTTTGATTATTAGGGATGGCAAACAGATGGCAGTTGAAAATTTTTCGCTTTTAAATGCAACAGATTTTAAAGATATTGCAGATGTCTTTTTGATGCAATATTACAATCAAAACAGAACAATCCCCAAAACTATAATTTTGCCAGAGCAAATCAATGCGGTTTCTGTTTTGGAAGAGTATTTGTCGCAAAAATCCAACGGCAAAGTTAACATTATTGTTTCACAAAAGGGAACTAACAAAAAACTATGCGAAATTGCAAGTCAAAACAGCAAAGAGTATTTGGAAAAATCACTGGGCACAGAAAAGACAAAACAAATCAAAACGATTGGCGCTATAAACAGATTAAAAGAAGTGTTAAATTTAAATCAAGTGCCATATCGCATGGAGTGTTATGATATTTCCAACACTGGTGGCACAAATTCGGTTGCAAGTATGTCTGTTTTTGTAAATGGTGAGCCAGCAAAAAAGATGTATCGAAAATTTAACATTAAAACAGTTGAAGGTCCAAATGACTTTGAAAGTTTAAAAGAAGTTATTGCAAGGCGCTTAAACGAGTTTGAGTTGCAAAAAGACCAAAGTTTTAGCGTAAAGCCAAATTTAATTGTTATTGATGGTGGCAAAGGGCAATTGTCAAGCGTGATGGAAGTGTTTAAAAATTATGTTGGCAAAATTGAAATTTGTTCGCTTGCAAAACAGTTTGAAGAAATATTTTTGCCAAACAACCCCGTTAGCGTTCGACTTGCAAAAAATGATGTTGCCTTGCAAGTTTTGCAAAGGTTAAGAGATGAAGCGCACCGTTTTGGCATAACTTTTCACAGACAAAAGAGAAGCAAGGCAATGACAAAGAGCATACTTGATGATATCAAGGGCATTGGCAAAACAAAAAAACAACAACTCTTTGAAAGATTTGGCAGTTTGCAAAACATCAAAAATGCAAGTGTTAAAGAGTTATGTCTTATCAGGGGGCTAACGCAACAGCAGGCAAGAGAAATTTTAAAAAAATTAAACGGAGAACAATAATTTTGCACTTTTTTTGCAAATATTTAACAAAAAGTTTAAAAAATTTAAAAAATATATGTTGTAAATAACATTTGCACATTTGTGCATTTTTGTTATAAAATGTAATATATAAGTTGCAGTATTTGGAGATTTTATGAGTAATGCAGAAAGATTTTTAAAAGCATACAATCAAATAGACCATGGGTTAAGAACGCAATATAATTTTAATCGTAGCATGGCTTTTTCGGATATCATAAGGCGCAGTGTTGTCATAAACAGCGTTATAAGAAAATATGAAGACGACCTTGTTGACTATGGCAGACTGCGCAATGCAATTGTCCACAGCAATCATGGAGAAGAAATTATTGCCGAGCCACACACCAGCGTTGTTGAAAAAATAGAACGCATTGCAAAGTTAATTACAACGCCACCACGCGCACTAGACAGCATTTGCCGAAAAGATGTTTTATGCGTCAAGGCAAATGACACCTTGCAAAAAGTTATTGAAACAATTAGCAAAAGTGGTTACAGCAACCTGCCAGTTTATGACGGACAAAAACTTGTTGGCATTGCAAATGGTCAAAGATTGCTTGACTGCTTGGGTAAAGCAATTTTAAACAAAAAAAATTTGGATGAATTTTGCAAAAAAGTTTTGATTGGCGAAGTGGTATCAAGCCAAATTTCTGATACATATTATGCAATTGCAAATCAAAACATAACACTTGAAAATGTTTTAAACTTGTTTTATAAAAACAGAAAATTGCTTGTTATTTTGATAACAAAAAATGGAAGTGATACAGATATGCCACTTGGCATCATAAGTGTAAGTGACATAATGGATATAAACAGCATTATGGAGAATTATTGATGAATATTATTTACGAAGACAATCATTTAATTGTGGTTGTAAAGCCACAAAATGTTCCAAGCCAAAAAGATGAAAGTGGCGACAAAGATATGCAAACAATGGTTAAGGAATACTTAAAGCAAACATACAACAAAAAGGGCGAAGCGTATGTTGGACTTTTGCACAGGCTTGATAGGCCAACAGGTGGGCTTATGGTCTTTGCCAAAACAAGCAAGTGCGCAAGCCGTATGACAGAAGCAATTAAAAATGGCGAGTTAGAAAAAAAATATTTGACCGTTGTTGTTGGCAAGCCAAAATATGAAACTGATTATTTGGTCAACTACTTAAAAAAAGACGCAAAACTCAACAAGGTTACAGTTGTGCCACAACTTGAAGAAGGTGCAAAAAAAGCAGAATTAACTTACAGGGTTTTGCAGTCAACCGACAAGTTGTCACTTGTTGAATGCAAACTTATCACTGGCAGAAGCCATCAAATAAGGGTGCAAATGGCAACAATCGGGCATCCAGTTTTTGGCGATGTAAAATACAAGGGCGATGTTGCAAAGGGTTGGAACTTGGCACTTTGGAGTTATAAACTTTGTTTTGAACACCCTGTTAGCCACAAAATTATGAATTTTGTTTGTTACCCACAGCAAGATGAAACTCCTTGGAATTATTTTGATTTTACAAAAATTTCAAATATTTAAAAAAACACCTAATGGTGTTTTTTAATGTATATTTGGGCAACTTTATTAATTTTTATTGATTTTATTTAATTAACAAAAACGTTTTAGAATATAAATATAAAAAATAGATATAGATATACAAATTAAGCACACGCCACCAAAGTAACCGCTTCGCCCTTACTTTGACGGCTTTTATGTTCTTCTTATCAACTTGCAAATAGAGTAGTTAACGAAAATAAAAAATCACGAGCGTTGACTCGTGGTTTTTTTACCCATTTTGTTTTTTTGTTCGTGTTTAAAACTATTTTACCATTTAAAAAGAATATTTCAACTTAATAAGTAGTCATAAAAATAAAGATAATTTTTGACTATCATTCATCAATACTATGATGCTATAAATATTACATTTACAAAATTTAAAAATCGTCTAAAATTTGTGCAAAACTATTCAGCTTGTGGAGCATCAGCAGATTCTTTAACTGCTTTTTCGTATGCTTCTAAAACTGTTTTGTCAACAAATTCTCTTGTTGGAGTGTCAATTGGATGTGCAGTGTCTTTAAATTCACCGTCTGGTGTTTTTCTGCTTGGCATTGCAACAAAGCAACCATTTGCTCCTTCAATAACTCTAATTTCATGAACAACAAAGCAACCATCAATTGTGATTGAAGCAACTGCTTTTAATTTGCTGTCGTCTTTTTTAACAAGTCTAACACGAACGTCTGTGATTTTTAACACTGTTTTTTACCTTCCTTTTATTTTGTTAAGCAACTTTTGCTTATTAATATTTTACACATATTTAAAATTTCTAGCAACAAATTTAAACAATTTTTATTTTTTTTAACGCATAATTTTTAATTTTCATATAATATTTTGTGATAAATAATAGTTTTTTTGTAAAATTTAGGCATATTCACTTTGTTGGAGTGGGTGGAATTAGCATGAGTGCCCTTGCAAAACTTTGTTTTTCTAGGGGTGTTTTTGTAAGTGGAAGTGACAAGACAAAAAGCAACATAACAGACGAATTAACACATCTTGGGCTAGATATACATATTGGGCACAAAAAAAGCAACATAAAAGGTGCCGACCTTGTTGTTTACACTTGTGCTGTTGGTGAAGATAACATAGAAGTTAAAACTGCAAAAGAGCAAGGCGTGTTGGTATTTGAGCGCGCTGACTTTTTGGGTAAACTTTCAAAAGAGTTTAAAAATGTTGTGGCAATTGCAGGTTCTCATGGCAAAACAACAGTTTGCGCCCTTGTTGGCAAAATATTTAACAAAGCAGGGCTAAATCCAACAATTTTGGTGGGTGGCGAAAGTGAGGCAAACGGCAATTTGGTCATTGGCGACAACAATTATTTGATTGTGGAAGCCTGCGAATACAAACGGCACTTTTTAAAACTAAAACACGATGTGTCGGTCATTTTAAACATTGATTACGACCACCCAGACTGCTATAAAAATGCCTTGGAATATGCACAAGCCTTTGAAGAATTTGCAAACACAACAACAAAACAAAACATTGTCTTGGAAAAATATAAGATGTTTTTAAACGACAGCAATGCCACAACTTATGGAAAAAATGGCAATTTTACGGCAAGACATATCCGGCACTTTGAAGACAGAATTGAGTTTGATGCATATAAAAATCAAAAGTTTTATCAAAAGTTTGTTTTAAATATGATTGGCGAATACAATGTGTTAAATGCATTGTGTGCCATAAGCGTTAGTGATTTTTTTGGCATTGACAAAGATATTCAGCAAAAAGCATTAAAAGAATTTCAGGGGATTAAACGCAGATATGAATATATGGGCAAGTTAAATGATAATTTTGTAATTGCCGACTATGCCCACCATCCAACGCAAATTGCAAATTGCATACAGGCAACAAAAAAAGTGTATGGCAAAAAAGTTGTGGCAGTTTATGAGCCACACACTTACACTCGCACAAAAGCATTGTTTTATGACTTTGTAACTGCCTTAAGCAGTGCAGATGAAGTGATACTTTTGCCCACATATTCGGCAAGAGAAAAACTCTTAAAGGGTGGCACATCAAAAGACCTTTACAATACTCTTTTGTTAAAGGCAAAAAAAGTTAGTTACATAAAAACCTATGATAAATGCCTTGAAGAACTAAAAAAAGCAACCGACAGCGTGATTTTGATTTTGGGCGCAGGAAGTGTTTATAGTTTGGCTGAACAAATAAAGCGCAATTATTTGCACAACTAATTGCACAAAAACCCTTGACTAGAAATTAATTGTAAGATATAATAAATCAGTTAATATCTAGCGAGGTGAAAAATGAAACAAGAAATACATCCAGATTACCACAAAGTTAAAGTTGTTTGCGCTTGTGGTGCTGAATTTGAAACTATGAGCACACACGCAGGCGACATTATAAGAGTTGATATCTGCAACAATTGTCACCCTTTTTATACTGGCAAAAGAAAAATTGTCGATTCTAGTGGTCGTGTTGATAAATTCAAGAAAAAATTTAATTTGGAATAATGCAAAAGCTAGTAGCAATACTAGTTTTTTGTTCAGTTTAAAACATGAAGTTAATTGATTGCAAAAAACAAATTATTGATATTTTTAAAAAAAGCAATATTGATTTACAACAAGTCAATATTCTTTTTTGTGAAGTGTTAAATTGCTCAACAGCCAAACTTTTGGTAAGAACTGAACTAACAAACAAAGAACATAAAAAAATTATGTCTGCCGTCAAAAAAAGGCTTGATGGCATGCCCATACAAAAAATTTTTAAAAGGGCGTATTTTTATGGCTTGACTTTTAAGGTTGACAAAAATGTTTTGTGCCCAAGACCCGAAACCGAACTGCTTGTGGAAGAAACTTTAAAGCACACAAATCAAAATGATTATGTGCTAGACTTGTGCACAGGCAGTGGTGCAATTGCAGTTGCCCTTGCAAAAAACAGCACAGCAAGTGTGTTTGCAAGTGACATAAGCCAAAAGGCACTAAAAATTGCAAAATACAACGCAAAACAAAATGACGCAAAAGTTAATTTTGTTAAAAGCGATATGTTTAAAAACATAAAACAAAAATTTGACATCATTGTCAGCAACCCACCTTACATCAAAACTGACGACATACAAAAACTGGATGACGAAGTTAAAAAATATGACCCGTTGATTAGTTTAGACGGCGGAAAAAGTGGTTTGGACTTTTACAACATAATTGCTTTGCAAAGCAAACAACACTTAACTCAAAATGGCGTTGTGTTGGTGGAAGTTGGTTTTGACCAAGCCCAAGATGTAAAAAATATTTTTGAGCAAAATGGCTTTGCTTGTTACATAAAAAAAGATTATAATAATATAGAACGAATTGTAGTTGGAGAATTAAAATGATAGAAAAATGCGATATCATAAAAAAACGCTTGTCAGAAGTGACTGAACTTTTAAGTCAGCCAGAAGTTTTGCAAGATGTTAAAAAATCAAAGGAACTTGGCAAAGAACTTAAAAATTTAACACCAATTGTTGAACTGTATGATGAGTATTTAAAAGTTGAGCAAAATGTTTTGGTCGCAACTGATTTAAAAAACACCGAAACCGACCCTGAAATGAAATCGTATTTTGAGCAAGAAATCCACGAAGGAAATGCCAAAAAAGAAGAACTAGAACAAAAATTAAGAGTTCTTATGTTGCCAAAAGATGAAAACGATGACAAAAATGTTATTGTGGAAATCAGAGGTGGCGCTGGTGGTGACGAAGCAGCCCTTTTTGCAACCGAAATTTTGCGTATGTATACAAAATATGCCGAGTCTAAACGCTGGAAAGTTGAAATGATAGACTTAAACGAAACCGAACTTGGTGGCGCAAAAGAATGCACTTTTATGATTAGTGGCAACGGCGTTTATGCAAAACTTAAATACGAAAGTGGTGTGCACAGAGTTCAAAGAGTGCCCGAAACCGAAACGCAGGGCAGAGTTCACACTTCAACAATAACAGTTGCAGTTTTGCCAGAGCAAGAAGATGTTGAAATTGAAATAAACGAAAAGGACTTGCGCATAGACACATATCGTGCAAGTGGTGCTGGTGGTCAGCACATCAACAAAACAGATAGTGCAGTGCGCATAACACACATTCCAACCGGAGTTGTTGTTGCATGCCAAGACCAACGAAGCCAAATTCAAAACCGTGAAAAAGCAATGCTTATTTTAAAAAGCAAACTCTACGATATGCAAAAAATGGAAGTTGACGAAAAATATCGTGAAAATCGTCGCAGTCAAATTGGCACAGGCGACCGAAGTGAGCGCATTCGCACATACAACTTTCCACAAGGTAGAGTTACCGACCATCGCATTGGATTCACGCTTTATTCAATAACAAACTTTATGAATGGTGACCTTGACGAATTAATCACAGCCCTAGAACTTGCCGACCAAAAAGCAAAACTAGAAAAACAAGTCGCTTAAAACAAAAACCAAAGACAAAATCTTTGGCTTTTTTTAAATAAATAATTTATATAATTCAACATTTATCAATCTTGAAATTTTTAATAGAGCAGAAATTCTAAAATTTTCTTTTCCATTTAAAATTTTGTTTAAAACTCCAATGCTAATTTTGCAACTTTTGCAAAATTCTTGTTTTGATAAATTATTTGCACGCATATAATCTCTTATTAAATCAGTATTGATTTTTGTTTCCATTTTTATCTCCTTTTAATTTATTGTATCTTACAATTGTAAGATTGTCAATTAATTTCTTACAATTGTAAGAAATAATATTTTTATCTTACTTTTGTGAGATAATTTAAATATGAGTAGTTTTGGTGAAAATTTAAAAAGTTTAAGAAAAGAAAAGGGTATTGGACAAATTGAATTGTCAAAAGCGTTACAAGTTAGCAAAGGAATAATTAGTTTGTGGGAAAATGGGCAAAGAGAACCAAGTATGTCTTCAATTATAAAATTGGCAAAATTTTTTGATGTTTCGGCTGATTATTTGATTGGGTTAAGTGATTATTAAAAAACCAAAGACAAAATCTTTGGCTTTTTTTAAATAAATAATTTATATAATTTTTATAATTTCAATATATTTATTTTTCACTTTTTCCGATAAGAAATAACTTTAACGAATAAATAAATCCTGTTATATAGAATAGAATTATTGAAACTTTAATCAAAATTGAAGTAATCTGTGAATTAATGATAATATTTAAGACTGATAAAATTTCTAGGATAATTAAAGAAGTTAAAAACAAAATATTTAAAATAATTATTTCTTTAAATTGAGAATCTAATAAAAATATTTTTTTTAAAATGTTTATCTTCTGTGATTTTTTAACAGCTATAATTCTAGCAAAAAATAATATTAATATAAATAATAATGCTTGAGTTGTCATTAAAATAATTGTATCTTTAATAGAAATTATATTATTGATAAAATTATCCATTAGTTGCTGTTACCTCCGTTAAATATGAAAATATACCTGTTAGAATATATTCTACAAAACTATTTAGTAAATTTTTTCCAAAACCAACAAATATTGGTTTTAAAAATTCTTTAATATATTTAGAATTGATTCTAAACGCAAAACTAAATCCTTTTTTAATTATGTCATTGATGAAATTATGTTCTAATTGATTTAATCTATTAAGCACAGTTTTTGAAACACCTTTAAACATTTCTGCACCTGATAGCCATGAACTTATTCCACCGAATATTCCAGAAACAATGAATGATGATAAAACATCTACGGCATCCGCGATACTAAATGTGTTAATGTTTAATATTGTGTCATAATATGATAACTGTCCAGTTATGTTAATATTATCACATATTTTAATAAGGCGATAGATTTCTCACCGCCCTATTATTTAATTATTTTATTTTTTTAATAATCTTTCCTTTAAAAAGTTTTTCAAATTCTTCAATGGTTCCAGATTTTATCAAATCTTTTTGACAAACAAAATTTTCACATCTATCTTTATAATAGAAAAATATATGATACCAGTCGCCATAATCTATGATTTTTTTTATTGAAGATATTGGTTTTGAATATCTAAAATTTTTTCCCTTTGTTGTAATTATATCATTATTAATAATTATTGTATTTGGAAAAATAAGATCTAACGAACTTTTTGGGAGTTGTATAAAGGACAGAAATGGTAAAAGTAATAACATTATAACAGCAATTATAAATACAGAATTCTTTAATGTTAAAAATATAAATGGTATTAATAACAAAATGCAAGGACAAACCAACCCAACAAACGATATTTTTTTTGCTCTATTAATTAAATATTTTTTGCAACTGTTTGATAAGATACCACTGAATTCTATCATTATATAGTTCCTTTTTTATATTATTTACTACTATAGTTTGATATTCTATACTAATGCTGTTTATTATGGCAGAATTTTGATACGGATATGTTGGATCTTGGATGTTTTTATTTATAGTAATTTCTATTCCTTGCATACTTATTCCAAAAATTGGTGCAACTATATATGCTGTAAAGTCAAAGGCCAATGCTCCAATTGCAAATGCTTGAGTTACTGATGCACCAAGGAATGTGGCATTTAGCCCATATACGGCACCTACCACAACGGACCATAAAGCTATTATAGCTCCGCCAACAGCCAAACCAATAGAAGCTCCTAAAAATATATCACCTATTAGATCCCATGACCTTTTACCTTCATTGTATGATTTAACTCCCATAATTGTAGCTCCTGCAATCGTTGTGGCTATTATCAATGCAAATAAACCAATAAGAAATTTCCCATTATAATCCACATTATTTACTGGATTATTTCCACAATAAGCATATAAATTTAGTCCATTTAATAAATTTGCATTTGCATAAGATATATCATCAGCATTAATAAATCTACAAATGCTTGGGTCATAATAGCGACTGTTAAGATAGTAGAAGCCAGTTTCAATATCAAAGTAGTATCCACGATACCTGAAAGGGTTAATATTTGATATAGTGTCATTATACATTGACTGTGGCGTGTTGTCAAACAAATTTTTAGCTGTTAATTGGCAAAATTTTTTGATGTTTCGGCTGATTATTTGATTGGGTTAAGTGATTATTAAAAAACCAAAGACAAAATCTTTGGCTTTTTTTATGGCATTATCTTATGTATTAAAAGAAGCTTCCACTACATCTACGACAACTATTGCAAGATGGACAACCCGTGTTATTTGTTGAAAGTATCAATAGCAGTAGCAATAGAAAATTGCTGTTGGTGTTTAAATCTACATCGTTACTTGATGCAAAGATTGATAGCAACAACACCAGCAATACATCGTTAGAAAACATAAAGCACCCCCATTTCTACATTTTTTTACCATATATTTAATTATGCGACAAGACTTTTATTTGTGCATATTTTCATATTTAGATTTGATGTGTTAAAATAAGGTTATTAAAATTTTTTTGAGGTAAAATTATGGATAACACAAAAATTTTACTAAAAGAAGAAATCGTAAAAGATGTAAAATACTATTTGCCAGAAGAAAAAATGTGTAACAAACTTGCCAATTTTTTTAGTATGTTTTCAGACAGCACACGCATAAAAATACTTTCGGCGCTTGCCATAAGTGAAATGTGTGTAAATGATATTTCACGCATTTTAAAAATCAACCAAACAACAGTTAGTCATCAGTTAAAACTTTTAAAAAGCACCGGCACAGTTAAATTTAGGCGAGATGGCAAAGTCATTTATTACAGCATATCCAGCAAACTTATAAATGACTGTATGTTAAACGGGGTGGACTATTTGCAAAATGTTCAATTATAACAATGATGAAACGCACTTTTGATATTTTTTAAAAAGTGTGTTTTTTAAATTTTTTCACCAAATACAATGTTATTTTTTATAGATATTATGTTATCTTTATTATTAAAAATTATAAAACAAAAAATTTTAATAAAAAATTAAAAATAATTTAAATTGTGCTTGACAAGTAAAAGTAATTTTGATATTATTTAATCGCATGTTAAAAATGCAAAAGGTTGCTTGCAACCTATCGGTTTAAAACTGATGAATGCAAGAACAATTTAATATATGCCTCGGTAGCTCAATGGTGGAGCACTCGGCTGTTAACTGGGCGACGCGTTAAGCAAAGTTGCCAGTGGCAAGTTTGTAGCCCAAGCCACCGAAAGCTATGCTTGAAGGTCGAAAGGGTTGCTTGCAACCTATCGGTTTAAAACTGATGAATGCAAGAATAATTTAATATATGCCTCGGTAGCTCAATGGTGGAGCACTCGGCTGTTAACCGATAGGTTGCCCGTTCGAGCCGGGCCCGGGGCGCCAAAAAAATTTCCAATATTGGAAGTTTTTTTTATTTTTACAACATATTTGTTTAAATAGATATTAATTTATTTAAAAATTATCAAAATTTAATAAAATTTTAGCAAAAATCAGTATTGACAATTGTGTGTTTATAAAGTATAATACATAAAGAAAAAAAGGAGATGTATATGAAACGATTTTTAGTTTTTGTTATAATTTGTATTGTTTCACTTGGCATTGGCTTTACTGTATTTAGATTTATGTCTTATGACGAAATTATCACAGTTAGTCAATCAGTTTTTCAAGTCAATGTTGGTGACGAAATCAAATTAGACGTGATAACAGAACATTTAAAAAGTGGCACTGTAATTACAACCGAAGTAACACAATCAAGTGAAATACTTCAAAAGTATGATGACTACACATATACTGCAAAATCAGGTGGTCAGGCAGTTATTACTTTGTCAAGCAGTTCTGATATGACACCTATCAACATTCAAGTAACTGTTGGCAATGGAAGTGCTAATGCCCCATATTTTATAAAAAATGCCGAAATTTTGGCTTCTATTGGCAGAACTGACATTGAAGGAACTTATATGCCTTTAACTGCTTCTTATTCATTAACTTCTGATATCAGTCTGCTTGGCACAGAGTGGACACCAATTGGAAATGGAGACGCAAATGGCTTTACTGGTCGTTTTGATTTTAACGGACACACCATAAGTGGTTTAACAATCAACAACGCTTATGACTATGCAGGTCTATTTGCAAAAATTGGTTCTAATGCCGAAGTATTCAATGGCAAAATTTCAACTGCCACAATTAGCTCAAGTTCAAACTATGTTGGTGCACTTGCTGGTTTAAATGCTGGTGACATAAATGACATAGAAATTTTGGACAGCAGTGTTAGCAACACAAAACAAGATGGCGTTGCAGGTGGTTTGGTTGGATACAACACAGCAACTATTTACAAAACACTTGTAAACAGCACAAATGTATATGCAAATGCAACAAATGGCATTGCAGGTGGTTTGGTTGGCTTAATGCAAACAGATTCAATAAGAGCAGGCATCACACTTTCTGGCAGTGACGCAAATGTTAGTGCAAATGCTGTTGCTGGTGGACTTGTTGGAAAAGTTGTTGGTGCAACTGTTGAAAATTGCTATGCTGGCAGTTTAAACTCAACATCAAAAATATCTTCTTCAAACAGTTCATGCTATATTGGTGGTGTTGTTGGCTATTTGGCAAACAAAAATACAACCATTTCAGTTTTAAAAGACACTTATGCCGTAATTGGCGTTCCAACATCAAACACAACTTATGTTGGTGCAATACTTGGCAAAAATGTTGATGGTGGCTTTTCAGCAAAAAATAAAATTTTTGGAAACTATTACAGCACCGAAGCAAGTGGTGTTTCAAATGCCGTTGCTGGCTTAACAGACCCAACAAATCCAGAATCTAACGATTATGGTGTTTACAACACATCAAAACAAAGTTTGATTAATGATATCCCAACAAAATATAAAGACGATGAAAAAGTTACTCCACTTGGCACTTATTATTCTTGCGTAAGCAATGATAGCAGTGCATATTACTATTGGGACTTTGAAAACACATGGCAATCAAATGCTGTTAGCAATCAAATGCCAACAATCAAAGAAGATGCAAAATACACAACAACAAATTTAGACATTGCTGGCAAAGATGGTGCAGTAAACAGCCTAACATCATTTGTAAACATGGATAACAATGGCAGTTATGCTTTAACTGGCAACTTTACAATTGACAGAGCAAGCAGTTATACTCCAAGAGATTTCCATGGCAGTTTGATTGGCGAAACAAAAGAAGATGGCACTCCTGCATGGACAATTACAATTGTTGTTGACTCTGACAGTCAAATTAAAGATGGAACATTTGCATTGTTTAACTTGCTTGGCAAAAATGCAATTATTCAAAACATCAATGTAAACATTACAGTTGAAAATGTTGCTGTAAACAAAGTGGCAGCATTGGCAATTGAAAACAAGGGTAAAATTTTAAATTGCAGTGCAACTGGTTCAATCAGCACAGGTGTTTCATCTGTTGCAGAATATATGGCTGGTATTGTTGTTGAAAACTATGGCATTGTTCAAGACAGCAAAGCAAGCGTAAATATGTCTTTGAATGGTGCTCCGACAAGTGCATATATTGGTGGTGTTGTTGCTTATAACTATTCAAATTCTATTGTTGAAAGTTCAAGATTCACAGGTTCAATTGCAACATCAACAACAAATTCTTATACTGGTTATGTTGGTGGCATTGTTGGTCAATCAGATAGCAAAGTGACAACTTGTGTAAACACTGGTTCTATTAATTGTCAAGGCAATTTGAAAAAATGTTATATTGGTGGCCTTGTTGGTCATGTTAACGGAAGCTACCTTTCAAAATCTTCAAACTATAACAACACAATTCGTGGCACAAATGTTGGTGGCGTTGCTGGATTCACTTCTGGTTATATCACCGAATGTATGTCTAAATCAACACTTATTGGTGACCATGTTGGTGGTTTAATTTGCGAAATAACAAAGAATTTCATTTCAAATTGTGCCGCTTACAATCATTTGGATGGCGTATCAGATAGCAGTGTTATTGCTGGTATGGGTTATTCATTTGTTATTCAACTAAAAACAGCCTATGCTGAAAAGGTGTTCTGTGCAAACACATTTGGCAAAGGCAAAAAATACTACGAAACTCCAAGTGGTGTTCGTGGCGAAACCAAAGTAACACTTAAACTATATGAAAACTGTGCAGAATACTGCATTTATGTAAAAGACATCGTTTCTGGTGGCGCAAAACGCAGTGTTATGGACTTTGAATGGCTTGGCTGGATGTTTGGATATTGCTATGACGCTCCTATCACAGAAGCACAAGCAAAGGGCAGTGATAACTATTCAACATTCTATGAAAATGGCTATTCAACAGACATTTGGTCATTTGCCGAAGGCGAATATCCACAACTTAAAAATGTTGCAAGATAACAAAAAAAATCAAGCGTAATTGCTTGATTTTTTTTATGCTTTTATTTTAATTTTTTGCAAACTGTCCTTATTATATTTGCAGTTTTTTGCTTTCTAGTATTAAATTAATTTAATCAAAATTATTAATCAAATAAATAATTTAAATTAGTTTTAACGAAATATTAATATGCTTCATTTGTCTTTGCATCATTGTCTTTAATATTAACAACCAAACTTTCGGTTGTAAGCAATGTTCCAGCAACACTTGTTGCATTTTGAAGTGCTGAACGGGTGACTTTTGTTGGGTCAACAATGCCACTTTTTATCATATCGACATAAGTTTCGTTTAAAGCGTCATAGCCATAATTTGTTTTGTTTGCGCGCTGAATGTTTTCAACCACAACACCACCATTTACGCTTGCATTTTCAGCAATCTGCAAGATAGGTGCATCAAGTGATTTTAAAACAATCTCTGCACCAACTTTTATGTCACCACTCAAAGTTTCAACAAATTTGCAAAGGGCAGGTTTGCATTGAAGCAGTGCAACGCCACCACCAGCAACAATACCTTCTTCGCTTGCCGCCTTTGTTGCACTTAAAGCATCTTCAATCCTTAATTTCTTTTCTTTTAACTCAACTTCTGTGGCACTGCCAACGCTTATCACAGCAACACCACCACTTAATTTTGCAAGTCTTTCGGCAAGTTTTTCTTTGTCAAAATCACTTGTGCATGTGCCAATTTGTGCTTTGATTATTTCCTTTCGCTCGTCTAAAAGTTGTTTGTCGCCATATCCTTCAACAATTGTTGTGCTGTCCTTGGTCACCTTAACTGATTTTGCCCTGCCCAAACATTCAAGTGTTGACGTTGCAAGTGACAAGCCTTTTTCTTCGCTTACAACTGTTGCGCCAGTTAAAATTGCAATATCTTCCAAAATATCTCGCCTTTTGTCGCCATAACTTGGTGCTTTGACTGCAACGCAGTTAAAAGTGCCACGCAATTTGTTTACAATAAGTGTTGTCAAGGCTTCGCCTTCAATGTCATCAGCAATTATCAAAAGTTTTAAACCTTGTTTAACAACTTGTTCCAAAATAGGCAAAAGTTCTTGCACATTGCTTATTTTTTTGTCTGTTATCAAAATGTAGCAGTCGTTTAGTTCTGCTTCCATTTTTTCCATATTGGTGCTCATATATGGGCTGAGATAACCTCTGTCAAACTGCATGCCAACTGCAAGTTTTAGGGTAGTGTTAAGCGTTTTGCCTTCTTCAACAGTTATAACACCATCTTTGCCAACTTTTTCAAAGGCATCGGCAATCAACTTGCCAACTTCTGTGTCGCCAGCACTAATAGACGCAACTTGTTCAATCTCTTTTTTGCTGTTGACAGCAATGCTTTGCTTTTTTAACTCGTCAACAACAACATCGGTTGCCAAAGAAATTCCCTTTTTAAGCATAACAGGATTTGCGCCAGCCACAAAATTTTTTATGCCTTCGTGCACAATTTTTTGTGCAAGCACAGCACTTGTGGTTGTTCCATCACCAGCAACATCGTTTGTTTTTATGCTAACTTGCTTTAAAAGGCTTGCTCCCATATTTTCAAAAGGGTCATCAAGCACAACATCTTTTGCAATTGTCACGCCATCATTTGTGATGAGTGGAATGTCATAATCTCTGTCCAAAACAACATTTCTGCCCTTTGGCCCAAGAGTGATTTTGACAGTGTTTGCAACTGCATCAACGCCATTTTTTAATTTTTGCCTTGCTTCATCGCCATATATTATTTTTTTTGCCATATTTTGCCCCCTTAATCTTCAATCACAGCAAGTATGTCTGCTTGCTTAACAATTATATATTTTTTTCCATCAATTTTATATTCGCTTCCAGCATATTTGCTATACAAAACTTTGTCATTTGGTTTTACAAGCATTTTAACTTCGGCTCCGTCAACAAATCCACCTTCTCCAACTGCAACAACTTTTGCAAGTTCTGGCTTTTCTTGTGCCGAAGTTGGCAAATATATGCCTGCCTGTGTTTTTTGTTCACTTTCTAGCTGTTCCAAAACAACTTTGTCTAACAATGGTTTAATTTTCATTTTCATCTCCTAAAAAAAATTTTTGCCCATGCAAAATTTAACTTTTATCTGCACGGCATTTTGCATATATATATTTTATAAAATCTTTTTTGGTAGGTCAATTTTTTATGCCAATATTGCAAACTGAATATGGTTATATTTACAAAAAAAACAATAAAAAGACAGGCACGCCAACAATAGTTAAATTGATTTTGTTTTTTGTGTTGTCGGTTATTATTGTCGTAGGTTGTTTTTACGTGTTTTCGGCTGTCAACTTGACAAATTTATTTGGTCTTAACAAATATAAAATTTTTGATGAACAAAAATATTTTGCCGTTGTTGTTGCCGAGGGTAAGTCATATTTTGATGTGTCTGATATTGACAAACAAATTAAACAGCAAGGCGGGGCTGGATATGTTTTAAACTTAAACAATAATTGCTATGTTATTGCAAACATATATCCAACAAACGAAGACGCACAAAAGGTGTGTGACAATTTGTCAAACAGTTTTAATGCAACTGTGTTAACCTTAAAACTATCTAGTTTGGTGCTGTCAACCGAATACACATCGGCGCAAATAACTGCATTAAAAAATAGCTTGGATTTGGTTAATCAAAGTCATCAAAAACTTTATGATGTTTGCATAAGTTTGGATAAGGGCGAAATTTTAGATGCCGAAGCAAAACAGAAATTGCAAGTTTTTAAGGAATCTTGTCAATATCAAAAGGAAAGTTTGGCAAAAGTGTTTTTAGATAATTGCGACAACATTGTTACGCATGTTAAAATCTTTGAAAGCGAACTGATTTCCAGTTTAAATGCACTTGTTTTAAGTGACAATTTAAGTGTTGATATCAAATATACAATGGCAAGTATTTTAAATAGTTTTTTAAGCATGGAAAACAGTATCACAAAGTAGGTTGTATGAAATTTTTAGACAATTTGTTAAGTGGATTTATCAACAAAAATAACATAAAGAGCAGTGTGGAAGTCAACAAGACAATTGAGCAAAACGCCAATGACATAAACGGGCTGATTGTTTATGCTCCAAAAAATATTGCCGAACTTAACAAAGTTATTGACTGCATTGCTCGTGGTCAAACAATCATCATAAACATGGGCAACATAAAAAGTGCAGAGTATAACAAAGTGGCTGATTATCTCTGTGGCGCTTTGTATGCCTTAAATGCCGAAATTAATTGCTTGCAAAGCTCTCTTTATATCATCACACCAAAAAATGTTAAGATATCAACAATAAGATAGATATTTTTATAAAAAACCAACATTGCGTATTTAGTTGCATTTTGTGTTGTTTATTTTGAAAATATTTAAAAATATGTTAAAATAAAAATATGCTAAAACAAACTTTAAAAAATTATTTTAAAAATTATTGGTGGAAACTTATTATAATTGCAGTTGTTTTGCTAGTAGATATGCTAACAAAGTTTTTTATTGTCAACGAAGTGTCACTTATTGACGGAGTGCTTGCAATCACGCCAACAAAAAATTATGGGGCTGGGTTTTCCATTTTAACAGGTCAAACTTGGCTACTCATTTCCTTTACACTTGTTTTTTTGATTGGCATTGTTATATTTGATGTTTTGTTTAAACGCAAATCAACTCTATTTGGCATTGCCACTGGGCTTATTGTTGCTGGTAGCATTGGCAATTTAATTGACCGACTTGCCTTTGGCTATGTTAGAGATTTTATTTATTTGCAGTTTATTAACTTTCCTGTGTTTAACATTGCCGATATGGCATTAACTTTTGGCGTTATTTTGCTTGCAATTTATATATTGTTCTTTTTTGACAAAAAGCAAAGTGACAAAAAGGCTAAAAATATAAGTGAAATAAGTGTTAAAACAGAAGATAACAACAATAACAAAACAGAGATTATCAACAAGACA
>JBJFDJ010000041.1:0-2615 GCA_051889975.1 Christensenellales bacterium | reverse complement strand
AGATGTTGCAACTGATAGCAGAAAAGAAACAAAAACAAATATCATAACAGATAATAACAACAAAACAAATGATAATTAGTATCAACAACAGGAGGAATTTTTGAAAGAGTTTATTGTAAAAGATAGCGTTGGCGAAAGGCTTGATGTGTTTGTTGCAAAGCAGTTAAATCAAACGAGAAGCAGTATCAAAAACCTTTTGGACGATGACAAAATACTGGTCAATGAAAAAAAACAAAAAGCAGGCTACAAGGTTTGTTTGAATGACAAAATAAGAGTTGAAGAAGTTGAAAAACAACAACTAAACGCAACGCCACAAGATATAAAACTTGATGTTGTTTATGAGGATGATGATTTAATTGTAATAAACAAGCCACAGGGAATGGTGGTGCATCCGGCAGTTGGCAATTATCAAGGAACACTTGTAAATGCTTTAACTTACAGATTTAAACAGTTGAGTAACTTAAACGGCAGTTTTAGGCCGGGCATTGTGCATAGGCTTGACAAAGACACAAGTGGTCTTTTGATTGTTGCAAAAAACAACAAAGCACATTTGGCTCTTGCAAAACAAATTAGCACCAAAGAATGCAAAAGACATTATATGGCAGTTTTGCAAGGCAATTTAAAGCAAGACAGTGGACAAGTTGTTACAAACATTGCTCGTAGCAAACGCAACAGACAAATTATGGAAGTTTGCGACAGCACGCACGGAAAACTTGCCATAACAAATTTTGAAGTTGTTGAAAGGTTAAAGGGTTACACTCTTGTGCACTTTGAACTAAAAACAGGCAGAACACATCAAATAAGGGTGCACAGCAAATATTTGGGCCATCCAATTGCCGGCGACAAAGTCTATGGTTTTAAAGATAAAGAAAAAGAACTTTATGGGCAACTTTTAACTGCCTACAAAATTTGCTTTGAACAACCAACCACAAAAAAACAAATAGAATGCCAAGTTGATTTGCCAGATTATTTTGTTGATTTTGTCCAAAAACACAAACTTTAATATTTTTTATCTTGCAGTTATTTTTTTGAAAACTATTCTTATCTTATTTGCAGTTTTTGCTTCTAGTTGTTAGAAGAAGATAATAAAAAAATTTTGCAAAGTTTTAATAAACTTGCATAAGTATATTTGTTTTTAAAACTAATTTTTTTTTTGTGGAATGCAATAAATAAAAAATATAAATAATTTTTTTGTTAGGCAATAATTATTTATTTTTTAAAAGTTGTGTGCTATAATTATTTAAATGGAGGAAATTATGAAAGGGGAATTGAATTCAAAAAAATTTTTTAATATGCTTGCATTTTGGGCACTTGTCATATCTGGCTTTGTGCTTGTGTTAACAAAAATTTTGGCTGTGTGTGGCATAACATGGGTTGGACTTGGAGTTTTAAACACAGTGGCTTATATTTTGTCATTTATTGTTATGTCAATTGCTGCATATAATTACATACGCACAAAACAAAGCACTGTGTGGATTGTTGTTTATGTCATTGCAGTTTTGCTTGCCTTTGTGCCACTTATCATTAATTTATTTTAAGGTGATTTATGAAATTTAAATTTTCGGTTTTTAATTTGACTATTGGCATTGCATTTGTGCTTGCGTTTGTTTTTATTATGCTGTCTTATTTAACGCCTTTTATGTATATTCCAGCAACGGCGATGTTTTGCGTGGCTTTTATTATGTTAAGTGTTAGGCTTATACAAAACTACATCAAGCAAACAAACATCACGCAAGAAAAAGAAGATGCAATAATTATGGAACTTGCCATGGGCGAAGACGGCGAAAAATATGTTATGCAAGATGCAAAAAAGCAAAAAAAACTTGCAAAACAGCAACGCAGACAAAACTTTGACAGGCTTTTGCCAAGCATTGTTGGTGTGGCATTTAGTTGCTTGTTTGTTTATTTGTTTGTGTCTTCAATTATCAAACTATTTTAAAAATTTAACTAGCAAGCCAAATGGCTTGTTTTTTGTTATTTTACAGCAAAATTTAACAAAAATTGCATTAATAATTGCAAAACAAATTGCAATAATATTATTTGTATGTTATACTTAATTGGTTATTTAAAAGGAGAAATTTAATGGAATACACAAAAGAATTACTAGCCGATAAACGAGTTAAAGTTAAAATTGAATTATCAGCAAAAGAGTGGGACGAACAAATCAGCAAAGCCTATGAAACTACAAAATCAAAATTTAAAGTTCAAGGTTTTAGAACAGGCAAAGCTCCACGCAGAGTTATTGAAAACACTTATGGCAAAGATGTCTTTTATGACGAGGCAATAAATAATTGCTACTATGTATATTTTGAAGACATTGTTGTAAAAGAAAAACTTGAACCAGTTGGTATGCCAAGTTTAGATGTTGAAAAACTTGACGACACAGGCGTAACACTTGTTGTTACAACTGCAGTTTACCCAGAAGTTAAACTTGGTGACTACAAGGGCTTAAATATTGAAAAAGAAGCTGTTAAAGTTTCTGCAAGCGAAGTTAATGGCGCAATTAAAGATATGCAAGAAAAATCTAGTAGACTTGTAAAAGTTGACAGACCTGCAAAAAATGGCGACACAGTTACAATTGATTTTGTTGGCAAAAAAGATGGTGTTGCTTTTGA
>JBJFDJ010000040.1:21299-22713 GCA_051889975.1 Christensenellales bacterium | reverse complement strand
TCGTTAAACGCTCTTGTAGTTTACCATATATGTTTTTGCTTGTCAACAAGTTTTTACAAATTTTTTAAATTTTTTTATTTTTATTTTTTCGTTGACATAAAAATTAAAAAACAACTTAAAGTTTTGCCGTATTTTGTTTGCAAACAAAAGAAGAAACAACTTAAAAACGCAAGACAAAAAGCACAAAAAAATAAAAAATCCGTATATTAACGGATTTAATTTTAATTTAAGTTTATCGTTATTTAACCTATTTTAACTCAATTATATTGATTGCAATTAAAAATATGATTATCAAAATTATCATCACAACCAAAAACGAAAATTATCTTATTTTTCATCGTCATTGTAAAAACTAAAACTTTTCATAATGTCTTCTAAATCTTCGGTTGGATTAACGGCTTCTTTAAGGTCAAAGCCATCATTTTTTTGTTTTGCCAAAAACACTTTTGAATATGCATTTTCTTTAAGGTCTCCGTCGTCTTCACTTAAAAACTTGTCAACGAGATTTTCATAATTTTCACCTTTGTTAATCACGGTGTTTGAAATTGGTCTTATCATATCCTTTTTAAGCCTTGCATCTTCATTTTCTATTGCCTCATCAACTTGGTGCTCAATAATAGTTTTTTCGGTTGGGCGTGGATTTCTAACTATTTGATGGATGCTGTTTTTTGCATCAAATTGCGAAACCTGACCTGATTTTGTTGCAGCGCTCATTTTGTTTATTAAAATTTTTAAACCTATAGTATTTGTATCCATATCTTCAATCATCTGTTTTTGTTCCATTGATTTTTGATTTTGTTTTAAGATTTCATTAATGTCTTCTTCAAAAACTTTTAGCAAGCGTTTTGTGTCATACTCTGCTTGCAGGTCTGGATATCTTTTCATAAAGTCTTGCAAAAATGATTGCCACTTGTCATACAAACTTCTCACGCGTTTGATTTCTAATTGATAAATGTTTTTGCTACTGTTTTCAATTTGTTTTGCAGTTTCAACTGCAACGACCAAAGCATCGCTGATGTCGCTGTTTTTGTCTTTATAAGTCTTTAGCTCTGCCTTTGTTAATTCTAGTTCTCGTTTTAAATCATTTATTCTCAGTTTTTGTTCGCGCAGTTTTTTTTCGTTGTCTTCAACAAGTTCTACAATATACCTATCTACTTGACTTTTATCATATCCATTTTTAACAATTTCAAAATCATTCATATTTTCCACAAATAAATAGTGACGCAAAAATCACTAAATCTCCACTTAATAATAATATCATCATTAACAAGTTTATGCAATAAAAAGAATACAAAATGATTGGCAAAAAAAGTAAAATGTAAAAAAGAAATGCAAAAAAATTGCTTATATTGTCAAAAAAAATATACAAATTAAGATGACAAATTGATATGCAAAAAAACACAATGGACAGCCA
>JBJFDJ010000040.1:6422-21199 GCA_051889975.1 Christensenellales bacterium | reverse complement strand
CAAAAACAATTCTTTCTTTTTGGTCTTTATATGATAAATCATTTTATAAATTATTGACAAAAAAAATAATTACACACTGCAATGCGCGTAACTATTTGTTAGGTTAATTGTTATTTGTGTTTATAATTTTTACATTTTTTAAGTATTTTTATTGTCATCACTTAAATCATTGTCTTTGTTTTGCAAATTTGCACTGTCATTTTTTAAATTGTTGTCTTCTGCTTGCGAATCTGCATTGCCATTTTGTTGTGCAACAACATTATTTTTTATGTTGTTGCTTGTTGTTTGTTCGCCAGCACAATCCGAAATTGCAACAGCAACTTGCTTTTTGTTTTTATAGTCTTTTGCAAACAAGATTGCCAGCCACACAATGCCCGAAACAACAAGCAACAAACTTATGAGAACACTTATTTTAATAGGGCCAAGATAAAGCGAATCTGTGCGAAGCATTTCAACAAAAAATCTTTCTATGCCATAAAAAACAAAATATGAAGCAGTTGTCAAACCCGCTTTGTTAGTTTTTGTGTAAATAAAATAAAGCAAAACAAAACCAATCAAGCACCACATACTTTCATAAAAGAATGTGGCATTAAACCATGCACCTTCAACGGCAGTTGTTCCAAAAGCATCTAGTACCTGTTTTGTTGCCTCTGATGTAAAATGGCTTTTTTCAATGTAAACGCCAAATGGAAACCATTGAAAAGATGGATTTGTAATAAGCGCGCCATACGCTTCTTGATTGAAAAAATTACCCCATCTGCCAATTGCCTGCCCCAAAATTAAACAAGGCGCAAGCATATCTAAAATTTTAACAAAGCTAATTTTTTTAACTGCACAATAAATGGCAATGGCACCAACTGCAAACAGCACCCCACCATATATCATCAGCCCACCATTCCAAATTTGCAAAACCTCCAAAAATGTCCAGCCACGGTCAAGCGTAAACAAAACATAATTAAGTCTTGCACCAACAATTGCGCTAGGGAAAACAATAAGAATTAAATCATATGGCAAACTGCTTGCATATCCTTTTTGTTTTGCAAACTTGATGGCAAAAACAAGCCCAATGATAAAAGCCAGTGCCATCAATATGCCATAAAACTTAATTGAAACACCAAAGATTTCAAAACCATTAATCAATAAATACATATTATTATTTTACTCTAACAAAATTAAATGTGTCAATTTTTTGTTTTGTATTGTGGCGAAAATTTTGTAAATATTAATGCTGAAGCAAATTTTTGTATGTCACAAAAAAAACTATTAGAACAAAATAAAAAACGCAATGAAAACATTGCGTTACAAAACTTGTTCATCGTCATTCTGTTTGTTTGGTTTGGTGTTTTTGTCATTTAAACTTTGTTGAATAGCCACAAATGACAACATATTGTTTTTTTCATATCTAAATATTTTAGCACTAGAAAAATCGTCTGAGATTTCATATTTTTTGTTATAATTTAATGGTTTACCATTTGAATCAGCATATTTAAAGTCGATTTCAAAGTGATCAATATCACAATTTGTGATATCATAATCAACCAATTTTATATCTTGCCTCAATGCGTCAAATGCACTTGAATTATCAGAAGATTTGAATGTTAACACTTCACTATTTTCTGGCTTTTTATGAGAAATGAGTTTTAATCTGTAAACCCATTTGAATTTTGAGTCATCGTTGAAGTCTGCATCACTTACATTTTCGTCGCCAATTAATTTGCTCTTGTCAACAACAGGCTTTTCTGATAGCTGACTGGTTGTTTTGACTGGAGCTGATTTTTTAACAATTGTTTGCTCTTGTTGATTTTTTAGGGACTTTGTTTTGTCAACTGTTTTAGCTTGAGTTTTTGTTTTATTTGCTGTTTTAACTTGGGTTTTTGTTTTTTCAGTTGTCTTTGCATTTGTCTTTGTTTTTGCAACTGATTTTTCTTTTGCTTTTTCTTTTTTGTTCTTTTTTGAACCTCTTTTGCTATGAACTGCAATAGATGTAAAAGTTGCACCACCAATGATAGCAACCAAAGCAATCAAAAACAAAGATATGGCAATACCTGTTGAAATAAATACTGATAATTGCGATATACTAAACATTTACAAGCCCCCTTTGTAATTTATTCAAATATAATATAACACTAAAGGAAAAACTTGTCAATACTCAATTTTGAAAATATCTACATTTATTTATAAAAACCCAAGCTAATTAACAGAGCTTGATTTATTTCTGCCATTTTCATTGCAGATAAGTCACAAACTTTTTGTTGAAGTCGGCGTTTGTCAAGAGTTCGCAGTTGTTCAAGCAAAACAACCGAATTTTTTGGTAGCCCATCTATTGTGTCAAGTTGGATATGTGTTGGCAGTTTTGCCTTTGAAAGCTGGCTTGTTATTGCAGCAGCAATAACTGTGGGAGAATATTTGTTGCCAATGTCATTTTGAACAATCAAAACAGGTCTTATGCCACCCTGCTCACTGCCAACAACAGGGCTTAAATCAGCAAAATATATCTCTCCCCTTTTATACATATCACTCCTTGTTTAACCAATTCACATAAATATCTTCACTTTCAAGTGCCAAAAAACTATCGTCATTTGCAAGTTTTTGTGCCTTTAAAGTATTATATTTATTTGAAAAATATTTCATACATAAATTGTCGTAATTGTCCTTTAATATAGTATGATTGATTTGGTCGTTTTTGTTAATTTGCTCATATTCGTTTTTTAAATTTAAAAAATCACTTTTCATTAATAATCTCCACAATAAAATTTGTTAAACAAAAAAAGAACTTGTTTTAAAGTTCCTTTTTAGTTTGCTACCAAATTTACAAAATATTCTAACAAATAATACAAAATGCAACAGCATAATCACCATCATGTGAAATGCTAACAGAAATTGTGTTGCAGTTTTTCAAATTTAAAAAATAGTTTAATTGTGGTGTGATTTGAACAAAAGGCCTGCCGTTTTGCTCGTGCAAAATGCAAATTTCGTTTAATCTAACGCCACCACCTATGCCAATGCCCAGCGCTTTTAAAACGGCTTCTTTGCACGCATACATACCTGCAATTGTTTGTGCCTTGTCATTTTTTTTGTTTATGTATTCAATTTCATTTTCTGCAAAATTTTTGCTTAAAAACCCATCTTGATTTTCAATACTTTTTATGCGACTTATTTTAACTACATCAGTGCCAACTTCCATTAATCCACATCCTTTTTTAAAACTTCTTTTATTGTTTCATACTCAAAGCCCTTGCTCATCAAATTTTTAATCATTTTGATATAATTTTCTTTGTTATCTTGCTTGTTTTTCATATACTTTTGAGCAAGATTAAGTATCTCTTGGCTTTGGTCAAAATTTTCATCTTCTAACTTTTGCTCAACAACAGTTGGGCTTATGCCCTTTTGCAAAAGTTGTTGTTTAAGTTTTAATTTGCCAAAGTTTTTGTGACTTGCAATATAACTATCGGCATATCTTTCATCGTCAATATAATGATATTCATTTAGTTTTTCAACAACAAAATAAACAATTTGTGGCAAATAGCCTTTCTCATATAAATAATTTTCAACTTCTTTTTGTGTTTTGTAGCGTGTGCTAATAAGTTTTAGCGCCTTGTTTAGTGCCGTTTGTTTTTCGCTTTGTAGTTGTATGTTTTGAAGCTTTTGTTCGTCAATTATTGTGCCAACTTTTAACTGATGTATAACAACTGTTTCCAAATCCAAGCCACAAAAAAACTTGTTGTTTAAATACAAATTAACCCTATTTTTATCTTTTGATTGAACTTTTAGTTCTGTGATTGTTTGCATATTTCCTCGTGTTTAACATTTAATTTTTAACTTATTTTTGTTTGTGTTATTTTAAAATTTTCGCCATAATTTTTGCAAATAAAAATTTAAAAATTTTCAACTTTTCAGACAAACGGATTTTATCAAAAAATTAATATATTTTAAATATTTCACTTTGTTAAAATTCATTTTAAATAAATTTAGCAAAAAGAGTTTTTGCTTTATTTTGTTGCCTTAAAAATATAATAGCCTTTGTCGCGTTTAAGCACTTCAACTCTTTTAAAAATCTCAGCAAGTTTGTTTTTAACACTGTCTGCGCCATGCTTTTTTTTGATGACAAAAATCAAACTGCCATTGTCGTTTAATTTATCATAAGCCCCCAGCAAAATGTTTAACAGTGTTTGTTTGCCTGCTCTTATTGGTGGATTTGTAACCACAAAGTCAAATGTGCCAGCAATGTTTTGATAGCAATCTGATTTAACTATGCTTAAAATGTTTTTTATATCATTCTTTTTTGCGTTTTGGATTGACAAATCAACTGCCGTTTGATTTACATCTGCAAGCACAAAACTGGCAGTTTTGTTGTTATCTGCAAGAACAATGCCAATAACTCCATAGCCACAGCCAATATCCAAAACCTTTCCCGTTAATTGTTCAGTTTTTAAAACTGTGTTAATAAACACATATGAGCCATAGTCAACACAATCTTTGCTAAAAATGCTGTCACAACTTTTAAAATAATATATTTTATCTAAAAATTTTTGCGATATTTCAAAAAAATCGTCAGCGCTATGCTGTTTTTCTATAAAATAATGTTCCAAAATAACTCCTATATATAATAAACTTTTTCGTCCACTACAAATTGTGTTTCTTTTGCAAAGCAATCATTTAACAATTTGGTTAAATTGGTTAATGTTTCTGGCAAAAAATATATGTTGATATTTATATCTTGTTGATACTCTATCTCACTTTTTAAAACGAGATTGTTTTTTAATAGATTTTGCAATTTTTTTTGCTCGTTTAAGTGAGCCTTAAATGAAATTTTGTTGCAAATTGTTTTTTCTTTTGTGCCAGAGTTATCAAGCACAGTTTTTGCCCCGTTTGAATATGCCCTGATAAGCCCACCAGCACCAAGTTTTATGCCACCAAAATATCTAACAATTACAACAAGAGTGTTGTTTAATTTCTTTCGCTTTATACAGTCCAAAATAGGTTTGCCGGCAGTTCCTTGTGGCTCGCCATCGTCAAACGCTTTTTCTTGCCCATTTAAAACATAGCCGTAGCAAACATGAGTGGCGTCTTTGTGTTGTGTTTTTAATTTTGCAATTATATCTTCAACTTGTTGTTTTGATTGCACTGCAAAAGAAAAGCACAAAAACTTGCTCTTTTTGATTTCTATTTGAACAAAAGCGTCATTTTCTATTTGCAAAATCTTGTTCACAATCGGCATTTTCCTTTTTTTATTTGCGTTGCCACATTGCAAATTTTTTTTGCTTTTTGGCAACAAACAAAATGTATGTTTATTGATATATTATATCATATAAATGTTTTTTTGCAATTTATTTGTGTGCAAAATACTTTTTTAAACCATTGCACATTTGTTATCAAACAAAAAATTTGTTGATGTAACATCTTTGTTTTTGTGTTGTCGTTGTCCACTCTAAAAATCTTTGTTTTGGAAAATAGGTTTTTAAGTTCTGCAACATTTGGCAAAGCTTTTAAAATAATTTTAGTTTTTGTTTTTTTGATGTCAATTTATTAGGTGTAAATTAAGTCAATTCGTTTTTTAAAAAAAATTTATTGTGTTATAATTAATTTAAGGAGTTAAAAATGGAAGAATTAGATTTTATGTGTCCCGTTAAAAATTGCAAATCTTATGGTCCTTCTCCACTTCCTCAAGATGGAAATTGGGACCAAGTTAAAGATATAAGTCAACTAAATGGCTTAACACATGGCGTTGGCACTTGTGCCCCACAACAAGGCGCCTGCAAGTTGACATTAAACATTAAAAACGGAATTATTAAAGAAGCACTTGTTGAGTGTATTGGTTGCAGTGGCATGACGCACAGCGCAGCAATTGCAAGTGAAATTTTGGTTGGAAAAACTGTTTTGGAAGCGCTAAACACCGACCTTGTTTGTGATGCGATAAATGTTGCAATGCGAGAATTGTTTTTGCAAATTTGTTATGGTCGCAGTCAAAGTGCGTTTTCACTTGGTGGACTTCCTGTTGGCACAAGCCTTGAAGATATTGGCAAAGACAGAGCAAGCAAAATTGCAACAATTTATGCCAGTGAAGAAAAAGGCACAAGATATTTTAACCTTGCCGAAGGCAGAATAACAAAATTGGCACTTGACGAAAACAATGAAATAATTGGCTATGAATATGTAAACACAAACAGGCTTTTAAATTTGTTAAAACAAAACATAGATTGCAAAGAGGCGCTTAAACAAACAACAAAGACCTATGGCAGATATAGTGAAGCAAAAAAATATATTGACCCATTAAAGGAGTAATTTATGGCTGAATTTGAAGGAAAGGAAAGAAGAATTGAACGAATCAACAAGGTCATTGAAAAATATGGTTTAAAAGACCTTGATAACTGCAAACAGATTTGTTTGGATGCCGGCATAGACACCGAAAAATTTGTTAAGGACATTCAACCTATCTGTTTTGAAAATGCCGTTTGGGCATACACTCTTGGCACTGCCATTGCAATAAAACAAAAAGAGACATCTGCCATGGAAGTAACAAAATATTTGGGCGAAGGGTTGGATGCTTTTACGGTGCCATATAGTGTTGCAGACAATCGAAAAATTGGCATTGGTCATGGCGAACTTGCAAGGCGACTACTTGATGAAAAAACAAAGTGTTTTTGCTTTTTGGCAGGGCATGAAAGTTTTGCTGCAAGTGAAGGCGCCATTGCAATTGCACAAAACGCAAATCGTGCACGCAAAGAGCCCCTAAAAGTTGTTTTGATAGGGCTTGGCAAAGAGCCAGCATATATAATTGCACGAATAAAAGGTTTTACCTATGTTGAAACAGAATATGACCACAACAAAAACCTTTTAACTGTTAAAAAAGAAGTTAAGTTTGGCAATGGCGAACAATCAAAAGTTAAAATATATGGCTGTTTTGATGCAATGGAAGGTTTGGCAATTATGATACACGAGCAAGTTGATGTGTCAATAACAGGCAACAGCACAGACCCTGTTAGATTTCAACACCCAGTTGCAGGAACATATCGTATGTGGTGCATGAGGAACAACAAAGACTATTTTTCTGTTGCAAGTGGTGGTGGCACTGGCAGAACACTTCACCCAGACAATGTTAAGGCAGGCCCAGCAAGTTATGGGCTAACTGATATTATGGGAAGAATGCACTGTGATGTGCAGTTTGCAGGAAGCAGTAGCGTTCCAGCACACGTTGATATGATGGGCTTTATTGGAATGGGCAACAACCCAATTGTTGGCGCAACTGTTGGACTTGCAGTTTTAATTGCCGAAAAAAATAAAAATTAACAGAAGTTTGGCTCTCACGCAAGCAGTCGCTTGCCCTTGCAACGCAGTTGCAAGTTTGCACGCATGTGCAAATGAGAGCCAAACACACCCACCAACAAAAAACTATCACATAAAAAAATGCTACAATGTAGCATTTTTTTAAATCTCTTTGTTATACACATATTAAATAATTTTAATTACATATTAACATTTTTAATTTTTAATATGTTCGCTTTTATTTTTAAAAGGATATTTTTTGTTTTAAACGTTTTATAAAACAATATATTTAATATTAACCATTTTTAACATCAGCATCTTTTGCAACTTCTTTTAAACTTGCAAGCAAACCAGAAACATTTTGAATTTCACTTGGAACAATAATTTTTGTTGATTTTCCGTCAGCAAGTTTTTTAAGTGCTTCAAAACCTTGCAAGGTTATGTATTCTGTTGATGGTTTTGAACTATTTATCATTTCAATTGCTTGTTTTTCACCTTCGGCAAGTGCAATGAGTTCGGCTTTTCGTGCTTCTGCTTGAAGTATTTTTGTTTGCTTGTCGGCTTCTGCTCGCAAAATTGCTGCTTGTTTTTCACCTTCGGCAACCAAAATGCTAGACTTCTTTTCACCTTCTGCCTTTAAGATTTGCTCTCTTCTCTCTCTTTCGGCACGCATTTGTTTTTCCATTGCGTCTTGAATATCTCTTGGTGGCAAAATGTTTTTAAGTTCAACACGATTTATCTTTATGCCCCAAGGGTCGGTTGCTTCGTCAAGTATCAATCTCATTTTGCTGTTAACTGTGTCTCTTGATGTAAGTGTTTCATCAAGTTCCAACTCACCAACAATGTTTCTTAATGTTGTTGCAGTTAAGTTTTCTATTGCCTTGATTGGACTGTCAACGCCATAAGTAAATAACTTTGGGTCGGTTATTTGAAAATACACAACAGTGTCAATTTGCATTGTAACATTATCTTTTGTAATAACTGGTTGTGGTTGAAAATCTGCCACAATTTCTTTTAACGAAACAGGTTGACTGCATCTATCAAAAAATGGAATTATCATGTGAACACCTGTTTCAAGCGTTTTGTTATATTTTCCAAGTCTTTCAACAACAACAGCATTTGATTGCCTAACAATTCGTATAGACGCACACAATATAACCAAAATTAAAATTCCTAAAACCAAAAATACAATTGCAACTGGGCTCATAATTATTCTCCTTTAACATCTTTTTCTAATTTTTTAACCACCAATTTGTTGCCGTTAACTTTAACAACTTCAACAATTTCGTCTTTTTCAATTTCTTTTCCGTCAACAGAAACTGCACTCCACTCAACATCGTTTATCTTAACGCAACCAACTGTTTCAAAATCTGTCTTTGCCAGCATCCTACATTGCTTGCCAACCAAAGAATCAACATTTGACCTATAATTTGCGTTTTTAAGCAACAACTTTTTTGTGACATTTCTCAGCGACAAAATTAACACTGCCGAAACAACAACAAAAATTAAAATTTGCCACTCAAAGCCAACGGCATTTGTTGATGCCAAAATAAATGGTATTATCGCACCAAAAGTGAACCAAATTGAAACAAGCTCTGTTGTGATAAGTTCAACAACTGCAGTTACAACAATCACTGCCAGCCATATCCAAAACATTGCACTCATATTAACCTCACACACAATGTAATTAATTAAGTTATAACAACATATCAACAAAAAGTCAATTTATAACAATTACTTTTAAAATTTGCACCTAATTTATTATATTAATTATTCAAATTGCAAGCAAAATGTTATTTTTTGTAAACTTCTTCAATCTGCCCACCACCCAAGCACTCTGTTTGACTATAAAACACAACATATTGCCCAACTGTTACGGCTCGCTGTTTTTCATAAAAGTCAACTCTAACATGTCCGTTGTCTAAAAGTGTTACGTGCACTTTTTGGTCGGGTTGGCGATAACGGAATTTTGCAAAACAATCAAATTCCTTTTCTTTTGGAGCAAAAGGTATCCAGTTGACGCTATATGCAATTAAATAATCGCTAAACAGCAAGTCATCTTCACCTTGACTTACAACAAGCACGTTGTTTTTTAAATCTTTTTCAACAACAAACCAAGGCTTGCCATTGCCATCTTTTGTGCCACCAATATTTAGCCCCCTGCGTTGACCAATGGTGTAATACATAAGCCCATCGTGCTTACCAACAACACTGCCATAAATATCTTTTATCAGCCCCGGTTTTGCTGGCAAATATCCCTTTAAAAACTGCCTAAAGTTTCTTTCACCAATAAAGCAAATGCCAGTGCTATCTTTCTTTTTTGCCGTAACCAAGCCGTTTTCTTCGGCAATCTTACGCACTTCTGGTTTTTCAAGTTTTCCAAGTGGAAACAAGATTTTTTGCAGTTGATGTTGATTTAATTGATTTAAAAAATATGTTTGGTCTTTGTTTTGGTCTTTTGCTTTTAACAGCCTATGAACTCCGTTTTCGTGACTAATATCGCAATAGTGACCAGTTGCAATATAATCTGCCCCAATTTTTTCGGCAAACTCCAAAAAAGGACCAAATTTAATTTCTCTGTTGCAAAGCACATCTGGGTTTGGCGTTCTGCCCTTTGCATACTCGTCCAAAAAATCTTTGAAAACTCTGTCATAATATTCTTTGCTAAAATTTATGCTGTAATAAGGAATGCCAATTTTGTTGCAAACTTGTCTAACATCGTTCCAATCGTCTTCGGCAGTGCAATGCCCGTTTGCATCAGTTTCTTCCCAATTTTTCATAAACAAGCCAATGACTTCATAACCTTGTTGTTTTAATAAAATGGCAGCAACAGAACTATCCACCCCACCACTCATGCCAATAACTACTCGCTTCACTTGCTAAAACTCTCCTTGTAAACAGGAACTTTAAATTTGTTAAAACTTATATAAAATATATCAAACACAAGCCAAATGATGTTTATGCCTTGAAAGACTAATATAAAGTCAAAGGCAAAGAAAACAGGTTTGTTTGTCGGAAATATGATTAAAATAGCACCCAAAATTGCAGTTAAAGATGTGACAATAACATTGTAAAGCCCTTGCCAAATTTTTCCCACATAAAAGTTATGCACGCCAAAAAAACCCAAAAATATGGCAAACAGCAACAACTTTTTTTTGCTGACATCACTTGGAAGTTTTGAAGTATATAAAACATCATCTTTAAATGGGCTTTTTAACGCCTTTTTTGCAAGCTTGTTGCTTGTGTTGTTTAATTCGTTTAAATTAAAGCCACAATAGTCGCAACGATTTTTATCTTTTTTTATGTTGCTGTAACACTTTGGACAATTCATACTTTTTCTCCTTATTTAATTATAACTCATATTTTATTAAAAAACTAGCATTTTTGTCAACAAGCACAAAAAAACGGGTCAGCCCCGCTTTTTAAAACTAAAAAATAACAAATAAAGTTGTTGTTAATTTGCAAAACTAACATATAAATTTACAAAATCAAGTTATTGACAATTATAAAATATGCTTGTTAAAAATTAACTAGTATTAGTGTTTTTTACTTATTGTCAACACTGCACATATAACTTATAAGGTCAACAGTTTTGTTGCTGTAACCCCACTCGTTGTCATACCATGCAATGAGTTTAACAAATGTGTCATTTAACATAATGCCAGCAGTTGCGTCAAAAATGCATGTGCGTGGGTCAGTTACAAAATCTGTGCTAACAACTGCATCTTCGGTGTAACCCAAAATGCCTTTTAACTCGCCTTCGCTTGCCCTTTTAACAGCGTTCTTAATCTCGTCATAAGTTGTTGATTTTTTAAGTTTGCAGGTTAAGTCAACTGCGCTGACATCTGCTGTTGGAACACGAAAACTCATACCTGTTAAAACGCCTTTTAACTCTGGAATAACTTCGCCAACTGCTTTTGCAGCACCTGTGCTACTTGGAATGATGTTGATTGCTGCTGCCCTGCCACCACGCCAGTCTTTTTTGCTTGGTCCATCAACCGTAAGTTGTGTTGCAGTATAGCTGTGAACAGTTGTCATCAAGCCTTCGGCAATGCCAAACTTGTCATTTATAACCTTTGCAAGTGGCGCCAAACAATTTGTTGTGCAACTTGCGTTGCTGACAATGTTCATATCTTTTGTATATGACTTGTTGTTAACACCCATAACAAACATAGGCATATTTTTGCCCGGTGCTGTAACAATAACTTTTTTTGCACCTGCTTTTAAATGTGCTTCTGCTTTTTCGGCACTTGTAAATTTGCCAGTTGCCTCGGCAATGTATTCAGCGCCTGTTTCTGCCCAATTTATGTTTAAAGGGTCAAGTTCGGCGTAAAATCTAATAACTTCTCCATTGACTTTTAAGCCGTTTGGCAAAACATGGATGTCTGCTTCAAACTTTTTGTGAACGCTGTCATAAGTTAACAAATATTTTGCATAATCTGGCGTGATAAATGGGTCATTTATTGCAACAACTTTAACATCGTCTCTGTTTGCACACGCCCTTAAAATAAGTCTGCCAATTCTTCCAAAACCATTAATACCTATTTTTGCTATTTTCATAAAATTCTCCTTTTGAAAACAATTATCTTATTTGCAGTTTTTGCATTTTTTGTTTACTTAAGTGCTTCTGGGTTAAGCCCTTTTAATTCATCCAAAACAAACAAGCCATCTTTTCTAACAAGCACATCGTCAAACCAAATTTCTCCGCCACCTGCTTCGGTTCGTTGATTTAAAACCATGTCCCAATGAACAGCACTGTCGTTGCCATTGTATGCGTCATTGTAGCAACTGCCCGGCGTAAAATGTATGCTTCCACACATCTTTTCATCAAACAAAATATCAAGCATTGGCTCCAAAATATATGGATTAACGCCAATGGCAAACTCGCCAACATATCTTGCACCTTCATCTGTGTCCAAAATTTTGTTGAGTGACAAATTTCCACCACTGCTACAACTTGCGTCAACAATTTTGCCATCTTTAAAAGTTAAACAAACGTTGTCAAAACGCTTGCCACTGTAAAGCGTTGGAACATTGTAAGTTATTGTGCCATTTACGCTGTTTTTAATTGGCGCTGTATAAATTTCGCCATCTGGTATGTTCATTTCGCCAGCACATTTAATTGCTTTTATGCCTTTTATGCTAAAAGTTAAATCGGTATTTGGTGCAACAATATGAACTTTGTCCGTTCTTTCCATAAGTTCTTTAAGTGGAGTCATTGCATCATTCATTTTTTGATAGTTTAAATTGCACACATTATAATAAAATTTTTTAAAATTTTCGGTGCTTGTGCCAGCAAGTTGTGACACACCACCTGTTGGATATTTTAATATAACCCACTTTGTTTTTGTAACCCTAACATCGTGATGAATAGGCTTTGAATAACCAACCGAATATGTCTTCATCTTGCTCTCTGGCACATCGCTTAGTTCATACACATTTTCGCCACCAGATATGCCAATATATGCATCCATATCATTTATGACAGGGCTCATATATTTTGTCATCAAATTGCAATGTTCGGTGCTAGTGCCGTTTAAAATTTCTCTTGTGATTTGTGCGTCTTGCAAATGAACAAACGGATATGCATTTGCCTTGTAAACTTCATTAACAAGCGCTTTTATCAAATCTTTTGCAAACACTGTTGACTCAATTAAAACTTTTTCTTTTGGCTGAATTTTTAAACTATAATTTACAATATTTTTTGCAAGTTTAACATTGTTTTCTTTCATAAAACACTCCTAAAATATTGTTTGCATATAATAAAAATTTAAACAACTATTTCATATTCATTTTAAGCAAAGTTTTTTTGTAAATAAACCACCTGTATAAACAAAAAATTGAAAATGCGCCAAGACAAACGCCAATTCCTGCACCAATTAACACAAACGTTGCAACATTTGCTTGTGGAACTGCATTTTTGCCCACACAAACAAGCACAATGCTTGCAAGCATAAGTGCAAACGAGCACAAACAATAAACAAAGTCTTTTGTAAATGTCTTTGTTTTGTTTTTAACTTTGATTTTGTTGTTTGTATATAAAATGCTAACCCTAAAATCCACCCAGCAATCAAAGTTTCTTAAATAATAGTTTTTTTCTGGGAACGACTTTATAACTTCTGCCACTTCTCTGCTAAAAAGTTGAAAATTTTTATATGCACAAAAATCGGCATTCAATCCAACAAAGCTCAACAACCAATCATATATTTTATGACCAATATTTACAAAGAAATTTTTTATCTTGTCCCAAAAACCAGCTTTGGTATTTTTTTTAACAAGAACAACTTGCGCTTTTGCTTCCCACTCAACAAGCATTTTTGTTAGATAATCTTGATAATCTGCGTTGTTTAAATCGGCAACAATAACACAATCGCCATCTGCCCTGTTAAACCCATCAACAACACAATCATTAAAGCTTTGATTGTCAACTATTTTAAGATAGTTAAAATGATAGTCATCGTGTGCGTTGTTTTGCAAATCTCCTTTGTAATAATAAAAAACTTCAAAATTATATTTGTCTTTAAAATAATTTACAAGTTCAGCATTTACTTTAAAAATGCGCAAAACATTATTAAAAACAGGTGCAATAATACTTATCTTTTTCATAATGTCACTCCTTGGTTGGAAATTATACTTATTTATAATCATTATAAAATAAATTAAAAAATTATAAAAGTAAAAACAACACATTTATAAAATTTTTGTTTGCTTTTATTCATTTTAATTATATAATATTTAAAATATCAAATGCACAAAAATATATATCAAGCAAATTTTAATAAATATAACCAATAATTTATTTAAATCATAAGTAAAAACAAAAAAGGAGATTAATATGAGTTTAGTCAATGCAAATGTTATTTTAAAAAAAGCACAAGCACAAAAATATGCCGTTGGTGCGTTTAATTTTAGCAATTTGGAGCAATTAAAAGCGATTTTAAATGGCGCACAAAACAAAAATTGTGATGTAATTGTGCAAACAAGTGAAAGTGCCATAAATTATATGGGGCTAGATGTAATTGCAAGTGCAGTTAAAACTTTGTGCAAAGATTTAAGCATTGATGTTTGTTTAAATCTTGACCATGGCAAGAGCTTTGAAATGGCAAAAAAGTGCATAGATGCCGGTTGGACAAATGTTATGATTGATGCAAGCGACAAAGCTTTTGACGAAAATGTTAAACTTACAAAACAAGTTGTTGATTATGCTCACAAACACGGCGTCACTGTTGAAGCCGAACTTGGAAGTTTAAAAGGAACTGAAGACAACATAACTAGTGCAAGTTCTTTGTTTACAAAGCCACAACAAGCAAAAGATTTTTTTGAGCAAACAAACATTGACAGCCTTGCAATAAGCATAGGCACAAGCCATGGCGCATACAAATTTAAAGGCGAAAGCTATTTGGACATAAATCGTTTAAAGCAAATTAAAGCTTTGATAGATATTCCACTTGTGTTGCATGGCGCAAGCAGTGTTGACCAAGCATTAAAACAAAACTTTGTTAAAAGTGGTGGAA
>JBJFDJ010000040.1:4035-6322 GCA_051889975.1 Christensenellales bacterium | reverse complement strand
TTTTTTTATTGATTAATTATCTTCGCCAATGATTTGCTTTATTTCAATCATTTCTTCCCATGTTAGACCATTTAGTTTTTTATATGCTTCGGCATAAGCAAGTTTGATTTCTATTGGCATTTTTTCGTCTTTTGATGAAATATCAACTGCTTTTTTTGCAGAATTCATAACTTCTTCTTTTGACGCAAATTCCTTGCTCATCAAAAGATTTTCCATAATTTGAAAACTTAGTTCCAAAATTTTAATTTTTTGTTTATTTTCCATTTAACACCTACTTACAAAAAGAAAAACATTTTTCTCTTTCTTTTAAAATTTCTTTTTCATATTTAAGAAGTTCATCTTTGTATTGTTGCAAATATTCTAAGTTTTTCTTAATGTATCCTGCTCTGCTATGAAATTTCCATTGATAGTATTCTTCGTTGCGATCAAGCGCTTCATCAATCAGTTTTAAGTCAGCCTCGTTAACAACATCTCTTGGCAAAATGTATGGCAAATCTTTGCTTGGCTTTTGTTCCAATTGACTTTTGATTGCATTCTTCCATTTTTTTGACAACTTAGAACATAAGATATAAGCATCATACTCTGGCACCAAACAACTTAAAATCATAATTGTATCTCTTAAACTTTGATTTTTAATTTTTTGCACATAAGGTATGTCATACATAAGGTTATCAAAAATTTTCAACATTTCCAAATATGGTTTTTCATCTTCAATTGTGCCAATTTCTTTCATCTTTTTGATAACATTTGCACTGTTGTATTTGTAAAATTCATGGAAAGGAAGATTGAAGTCTTCATTGTAGAACTGTATATCAGAGTAACTAATATCTGTGTCAAAATCCATTGCCATTTTAATTTTTGTTCTTGCTCCCAAAACCTGACATTCCCAAAATGTTCGTTCAATTCTAGCAAATTCCAAGTGGCTGTCAAAAAATTTTGCTGCCTCTTTGTTGTTTGTGTCTTCGGCATATGCAAGACCTCTTTTTGTAAAGCCAATCATACCCATCAAGACATCTGACCTTTCCTCAACAAACATTTCACGACGCCTTTTTGCTTCTGCAGGGTCAGTAACTTCAAGTGGCTCTTCCTCTTTAACTTCTTGCACTTCTTGTGGTTGTTGCTCTTGTTTTGGTTCAACAATCTCTTGTTTCTCTTCTACGATAGAAGCTGGTTGGGCTTGCAATTTTTCTTCTTTTTGCTTGCTGTTATCTTTAACTTTTAAATCAAGCTGAATTTCATTGTTTTTGCCTAACAACTTAATGATTTTGTTTGACATATCTTTTGTTTCATTTTCGTCAATGGCATATTCGTTTAATCTGTCTTTTGATTTTAAATCATATATTTTTGACAACTCTTTTTCCAATGCCATATCCATAACAAAGTTGGCAGAAGGTTTTTTTAGTTGTTTGCTATATTTTGAGTCAAGATATTTTGAATCAAATTTTTCATATAAAATTGCACTTTGTTTTTCTTGGAGTTGTGATTTCAACTCTTCTTTTTCTTCTTTTGATAAATCCTTGTTGTTTAACATTTCTTTTGATTCATCAATTGATTGTTGCAAATTGCTTATTTTTTTCTCTTCTGCTTTACTCAATTTTTTAACAATTTTTTCAAATTCGGCATTTGAATTGATTATAATTTGATTAACTGCGTCTTTAATTGAAGATTTTGTAATCAAAACACTATCTTGCAAATTTTGACTTTCTATCTCTCCAACAATAATGTTCGTCATATATTGAGAAATGTTTTCGATGTAAGTTTTTCTTAAATTGTCAATTAAAATATTATTTGCAGTTTTTAATTGTGGATTTGCTGAAAAATTTTGAGCATTTTTTTGTCTTTGACCTGCTTCTTTTTTGTTTTCATTGCCTTTTTTGTTTATAACATTGTCAAAGCTTGCAACAGCGTCATTGTAAATATTATATTTTTCGTCAAATATCTTTGCCAAATTTTTGCTTGATTTTTTTTCTTCGGCTGACAATTTTGTGACAATTTTTCTCAAAGAGTCTCTTTCGCCCTTTAAACTGTCATGCAAACTATCAAGCAAAACGGCAGAAACTTGTTTGTTAACCTTGTTGATAAGTTCCAAATGACCATCTGCCACAGTTTTGGCGATGTTTTCATTGGCCTTAACATTTTCATCTGCCAACTTGGCATTTTGGTTTTTGGCATTTTTGCTTTCTACTTCTTTGCTTGCAACTTTTTTGTTCTCAACATCTTTGCTTTCGGCATTTTTGTCTTCTGCTTCTTTGTTTTCAACTTCTTTGTTTTCAACAGCTTTGTTTTC
>JBJFDJ010000040.1:0-3935 GCA_051889975.1 Christensenellales bacterium | reverse complement strand
CTTTGTTTTCAACAGCTTTGTTTTCCGCTTCTTTGTTTTGAACATCTGCATCTTTTGCATAAAGATTGTCAATCACAGTGTCAATTTTGTCAACAAACCAATCGGCTTTGCTTATGTTGTTAATGTTGTTTTTGTCTTTATCAGAAAGCACTTCTTTGTTTGCTTCTTTTTTCTTTGCTTCATATGCTTCAATTTCTGCCAAAGCTTCACTTTGCGCCAATTTATCTTGTTGGTCTTTCTGTTCTGCTTCTTGACGGCGTTTTGAATAGTAATCTTTCCAATATTCAAATCGCTCTTTATAATAATCAGTTTTTCTGATTTTTTCCAAGTATTCATCCGAAAATTTAGAGAGATATGTTTGAAGTTGTTTTTTGGTATCTAAAAGTTCTTGCTCAAATTTTTTAACTTCACCACCAACCTCAGATTCGTCAACTTTTTCGTCTGGTGCGTTTTGGGCTTGGCTTTCATTTTGTTGTTGTAATTTGTCATCAAGCAAAATATCAGAAACATTTGTGTAAAATTCACTTGTCGCATCCACATCGCTTAAAAATGTTTTGGAATTAACATCAGTTTTTGCAGTTTGGCTGTCAATTTGCGTATAACTTTCTGGTGACAAATTTTCATTATCGTTTAACAATGAGTCATAGAGTTGATGACTATAACCAAATTGGGCTGTATTGTCATTTGAAACAACTTTTTCATCTTTTTTAACTTTCTTTTTTGACTTTGCCATATCACAATCTCCTTAATTTAATCAATTATAACACACAAATTATCTTTTTGCAATAACAAATATAAAAATATATTTAATATAATAATGCACAAAAAAGACTGTAAACATCTGTTCACAGCCCAAAAACAAAATATTTATATTTTAATTTGTTTTAACATTTTGCAAATATATTTTAACATACTTTTTAATTTTTTACAAATTTTTGATTTTAATAAAAAGTTTTGATACAAAACAAATTTGCCATATTTTTGTTTGCAAAACCTTGTTGGTTTTTCTCATGTAAACAAACAAATTATAGTTAAGTTTTAATAAACTTACATCAGCATATTTAAATGCTCTTGGCTTTATATACAAGTTTTTGTTATCTTTGTTTAAAGAAGTTCTTTGTTTGGAACATGAGCCTTATTGGGTCAAGCGCTTCAATTTTTAAGAACACACGGCTGTTTGCCGATGTTATAAAGAACACTTCACCACGATTTGCCCTAACAATTGCTTGTTGCTCGTCTTCGTTGATGCCACCTGCGTTGCGATAAAGTGCAACAAGGTCGGTCATATCATTTGGAGCAAGTGGCAAAACCATTGTAAATTGGCTGGCATTGATAATTGCCGTTGACTGCTTTTGAATTGCCGTTGAACCAACGAAGTCCTTGATGTTTTGCGTGATGATTATTTGCATGCCGTCATACTTACGAATACGCTTTGCAAGGTCCTCCATAAAGTTAAGAGCAATTGGATATTCTTCGTCAATAAACACGTGGGCTTCGTCGACAGTGATGATGATTTTTCTTCGCTGTGGGTCGGCTTCGCCATATCCCATTTGTGCGTTGTAATCTTTGTTTCGGATGATTTCATTGTTAAGATATCTTAAAACAAGCAACATCTGTGCGTTTGCAAGAGTTTTGTTGCTGTTTGCAAGCAATGAACGGAAGCTGAACACAACAAAGTTTTCTTTTGTTTCAAGCGTTGTTGGACCATTCCAAAGGTTGCTGTTACGACCACCCGTCGCAAACTTTTTGATGTATAACTCCATAGTTTGATAAATACGCTTTATGTATTCGTCTTTTTCTTTGTTCATACCATCAACAATAACTTTGTAAAGGTCATCAAAAACAGGAAAATCTTCTGGTCTTAATTTTTCCAAATCAGTTGTGCTGTCTATTCCCTTCTTTTTGTAGCACTCAATTACAAGGCTGTTTACTTTTTCAAAGGCATCACTAGACATACCTGCCAAAATGATGTGGAAAAACTCTTCCAAAAACTGTAGGTGCGCAGAATAGTCGTCAAGCGCAACTTCGTTTTCATCTTCTGGCTTTAAACTTGGCGTGATGTGGAATGGGTTAATACGTCCTTGCAAACCACTACCAACGTCAATGCTCTTTCCGCCCAAATTGTGACAAAGGTTAATATATTCGCTTTCTGGGTCAAGCACAAAGATACGACTGTTGTCGCCTGCCATGTTGCTAAGTAAGTTTTTGGCAGCAAATGATTTACCACCACCAGACTTACCAATAATCATCATGTTGCTGTTAACACGTTCTTCGTCACGACGGAAGAAGTTAACAAACACCCTGCCGTTTGCGTTGTAACCCAAATAAAAGCCACCCGGGTCACTGATTGTGTTGCTGATAAATGGGAATGCGCCAGCAAGAGTTGTGCCGTTTATGGCACGAACGTGATTTTTAACAGTGTCAAGCCTTGATATGTTGCTACTTACAAACGCATCAACTTGTCTGCCAAACATTTCACTATACTTCATACCCTTTTGCCTGAGAAGTGCTCTCATTTCTTTTTTCATATAGTCTTCACATGTGATAAAGAAATTGCAACGATACAATGTCTCATTGCTGTTTTTTAAGTCCCTTAACAATTGACGCAAAGTCTGCAAGTGAGTTTCGTTTTCAATCTGCTTGCTACTACGATTTGAATGCATGGTCTTTGTTTCCATTTCCAAAATGGCATTATCAACTTCTTTTTCGGCATCAAAACGCATAACTGGTTTAATGTTGATAACACATTTTGTTGATGGCATGCTAAATATATCATACACCCAGCCATTACCCACTTGAAGTGGATAGTCAGTTATACAAAATTGACGATATGACTTGCCCTCGATGATAGTTTGTCCAACCTTAAAGTTAACTGTTTCTGGCATCGTCCACTCAACCAAACTGTCTGCACCTTTGCTTTCGGTTTCACGCTCGTCAAACTCTTTGGTGTAATTTGCTTTTAAAAATATTGCCAAATCTTTTGCTTTGCAAATCTTGCTGTGAATTGGAGATTGCCCACTTGCAAGTTGCGACTCCATACCTTCAACAGTGTCTTGCAAAGTTGTTTTGTCCTTGTCATAAACAACCAAATAATAGCAGTCTTCATACATCTTGTCTTCTTCATTTGCCCTAATATATTGTGCAACACGGCTTTGAAAAACGTATGTTCTGCCTTCAACTTCTGCTTCATTAACATCGCCATGGTCGCGCGATTTTAACAATGATTCGTATTTTTTTTCGTCTTCTTGAATGTAATCATCATACAAAACAGCCTTGTTAATTTTAACCAAACTGCAATTTTGATCGGCATTTAAACGGCCAAGCGCATTTTGAAAACTGCGAATATACTCGTCTTGCTTGTCTTCGGTCAGCAAGAAAAATTCAACAGGAATAACTTGCAAAACCATGCCAAAATACTCGCCATAGTCCAAAAATTTGTCGTCAACAATGGCAGTGTATGGTATGAGTTGCTTTATGTTTTCATAACCACGCTTTTGCTCCCTGCTATACTTCTTTTTAAAGGCAAAAAACCTAAAGAGCAATATTGTTGTGTAATATGCTCTTTCGCCATCAGCAAGCGGAACATATAGCAAAATGATAAATGCCAAAGCAGCAAGCGCAATGGTAAATTTGTAAGGAATGTTACTTACAAAAATTGCAATTAAAATAAGCACAGCAACAAAACCAATGACAATATCAGGCAAAGTTACATGTGGTATCAACTCCATTCTTACTTTTGTTTTTCGTGGGACATATCTAATCATAACTTTTCTCCAAAATTATTTTGCACAAAAATGCAAATGTTATGTTTTAAAATTTTTATAAAAATACGTATTAAAAGTATGGTTTGTTAATGTTTAAAACAATATTATAATAATTATATAATATAAAAATAAAAAATCAAAATGAAATTAAAATAATAATGCAAAGTTTTT
>JBJFDJ010000039.1:0-5683 GCA_051889975.1 Christensenellales bacterium | reverse complement strand
AATAATTGCTTAATGTGTTTTTTTATTGTTTCATCTTTTGCCCAAGCGCAATATACTTGACAAATATGTTGAATGATTATAAAATTAATCTAAAGAAATATATTAAAGCTTTTACTATAAAGTTGTTACTGGAGGTTACGATGAAACATTACGATTTTTTAATTGTTGGTGCTGGGTTATATGGTGCAATTTGTGCTTATGAACTATCAAAAAAAGGCAAAAAATGTTTGGTTATTGACAAAAGAAATCATATTGCCGGAAACATTTACACAGAAAATATGGAAGGAATAAATGTCCACAAATACGGAGCCCATATCTTTCACACATCAAACAAAAAAGTGTGGGATTACATAAATCAATTTGCCGAGTTTAACAATTTTATAAACAGCCCAATGGCAAGATATAAAAATGAAATTTACAACTTGCCATTTAATATGAACACTTTTTCAAAGTTGTGGAACATCTTTACGCCACAAGAAGTTGAACAAAAAATTGAAGAAGAACGACAAAAATATCACATTGAAAATCCAAAAAATTTGGAAGAGCAAGCCATAAATCTTGTGGGCTATACCATATATGAAAAACTTATAAAAGGTTACACTGCAAAACAATGGGGCAGGCCATGCACAGAATTGCCAGCGTTTATTATAAAGAGATTGCCAGTGAGATTAACCTATAACAACAATTATTTTAACGATATATATCAAGGCATACCAAAAGGTGGATACACACAAATCATACAAAAAATGCTTGCAAATTGCGATGTGGTGTTAAACACAAATTACTTAGATAACAGAGATTATTTTGATAGCATTTGCGACAAAATAATTTATACTGGTGCAATTGACGAATACTTTTATTTTAAATTAGGTGCACTAGAATATAGAACTGTGAAGTTTGAAACAGAAGTTTTAAATTGCAAAAATTATCAAGGTGTTGCTGTTGTAAATTATACCGATTATGATGTGCCATACACAAGAATTATTGAGCACAAGCACTTTGAGTTTGGTCAGCAGGAAAAAACAGTTATCTCAAAAGAATTTTCAAAAGCTTGGAAATTGGGCGATGAGCCATATTATCCGGTTAATGATGACAAAAACAATGCATTGTATGAAAAATACAAACAAATGGCAACTTCTCAAAACAAAGTTTATTTTGGTGGAAGGCTGGGTAATTACAAATACTACGACATGGACAAAGTTGTCGTTAGTGCACTTGAGTTTGTTGAAAACAACTTTTAGCAACACACTATTTTTGCAATTTGCATAATTCCAATGTAAATTCATCACAACTTATTGCAATTTGTTCATAAAAATGGAATTGAAAACATTAAATGCAATTGCCCTTGCGAAAAAAAATTGGGAATTTTATTTGGCATCAAACTGCACCAACGTTTTTTGCACAAGAAAATTTAATTGCAGTTATTGTAAATAGATTTAATAGATTAATCAAGTTAAAAAACATAAAAAAAATGCAGAAATTCTGCATTTTTTTTAATATTTTGTTAAATAAGTTTTTATTGCCAGTCTGCGCATAGAACCAGTTGGGAATAATTTTTCATAAACAGATGTTCTGATTTTTTTGTATTTAGCAAACAAATTGAGTATCAACAACTCATAAACATTTGACGACTTGGCGTATTTCCAAAAGACATCGCCCAACTCACAAGTTGGATTGTTGAGTGGATTAATTTTTCCGTAGTATGTAATAATTTTTGCGTTTTTAATTGCTTTTGCATATTCGTTGTAAACAGAATGGGAAGCAAATGAATACGCTTTGCCCAAAAGATTGCGTTTTTGATTAACTTGCACATTCCATGATAGGTCAATTGTGCTGTTGCCGTCGGCTTTTTTGTTGTCAACAAGCAACACATCTTTGTTTATGCAATTGTATGGATTGTATTTTTGCAATTTTTTAATTTGTTTTTGAAGTTTGGTCTTTCCAAATTTTATTATTTTTGCCAAGTCATATGATCCATTAACTCGGCTGTTTGTTTCTGATTTAAACAACGTATACAAATCAAAATCTACAACACAGTTGTTATTTAAATATATGTATTTGCTAAGTGATTTTTCATCAAAATATTTTTTGTTTTTAAACACAATTTTAGCATTTGATTTGCTGTATTTTTGAAGCAAATGTTTGTGGTGAGCAGTTAATTTATCTTCAACAACACTTATTAAATAATTATGTTCTTTATCGCAGTTTGAAATGATTGAATTGATTAACACATTGGTTTGCAAAAATGTTTTGTTATTGCATGGAACAACAATGTTGCAAACATCTTTTGGCTCTTCGTTTATTTCAACGTTTTTTAACATCAAGGTTTGAAGTTCTTTTATTTTAACATCGCCTTTTAGTTGTAGCCAAGTAATATACAAGCCCGTAAGTCGTTCGGCAAGATAGCCACTTACCCTGTATGACTGAACGTCATAATGTTCAACATTAAAATTTTCTTCGTGTGCTTTTAAAATATCAAAAAGCCAATTCGCATAATGCTTAAAAATTTCTTTTTTCATTATGAACATATTATAAAAGTAACCATAAAAAGCATGCTTGTATTTTTTTATTGCCTTGCGCATTTGTGGATATTTGTTGTAAACATAGTCAAAACAAAATTCTATTTCGTCTCTTGCTTGCGTTGTTGCCAAACCATAGGCTCTTGCAATGTCAACAGAAACTCTTTTTTCTGGCACCAAAACATCATAATCACTTACAACATTTTTAACATTTTCTTCATCAAGCCCATATTTTTTTATGGATTCTTCATTTAAGTCATTTACAACAACATGATTTTCAGAATTTGCTTTAAACTTTTCTTTGCTAAAAGATAAATATCTTCTGTAATGAAAAAATCCATAATAGTCAGCATCAACATTTTTCCATGCAAAATAGTGCGCTGTTAATTCACAATATTTTTTGTTTTTTTGTGATATGTTGTCTGGCAAATCATTGTCATGCACCATACCTTCAATTTTTTTGTTTATTTCGGTTCCAACTTGAATTGGCACAAATATTTCATTGTTTAATGATTTAAATTTTTTGTGACAAGAAATAAAAATTTTTACGTTCATAATTTCTCCTTTGTAATTATTCAAACAACTCTGGTCTTTGATAATGAAGAGCCTTCATAATTTGGTCGGCAACATCATCAGCACCATTTTTTGTTTTGTCTAGTTTGTTGCAATTTTCTTTGTATTTGTTTAAAAGTTCTGGGTGAGCCATCCATTTTTCAATTTGACGTCTTGCTTTTGTTTTATCTAGGATTGTTTCTCCACAGCCGTATTCTTTTACAAAAAGTTTTTGCGTAAATTTTTCAATTGGGCTGGCGTAGTAATTTACAAGCACTGGCGTTTTCATAAACAAACTATCTTGTATGGCATTTGGACCAGCTTTTGTTACAAATATATCACTTGCGCAATATAGTTCGTGAATGTTTTCAACAAAACCATAAACTTTCATTGTTATGTTTTCTGGAAGTTTTTTTAATTTGTTTTCAAAATACTCTTTAACTCTTTCATTTTTGCCGGCAATGACCAGTATAGTGACTGGCTTTTTGATTTTGCAAAACTCATTTGTATATTCTTTAAGTTTTGACGATGCATATGCCCCATCTGCCAAAATGACTGTAAAGTTGTCTTGTGGCAAGCCGTGTTTTTGACGACATTCTTCCTTTGTTAGATTGCAGTTTACAATGCTTGACCTTGCAGTAAAATTTACCTGTTTAACCGTTGAAGGAATAAACTCGTTTTTTTCAATTGCCTCTTTTTTTGCATGGGCATTGTTAACAAAAAACAAGTCACTTCTGTTATCCCACCAGCCATGAACATTTGGGTCTGGGTTGTATGTAGCCACCAAAGTTTTGTTTAAATATTTGTTTCGCAATTCTATTGCTGCATAGTGTGGTGAAAAGTGCGTTGAAATTATAACGTCTGGGCGTTGTTGAGCAAAAATTTTTTGCATTTGTTTTGCTGCTTTTGCAAACACAGTGTTATGTGCCAATCTTAAGGTTGCCTCTCTGCCAAAAAAATCCATGCAAAAAAATTGAAAATTAGCATTAAAATTATTTTTGTTTGTGTTTTTAACTTCTTTTATTAGATTTTTTTCAAATTTTTGTAAAATTTCATTTCCTTCCGAAATTTTCAAATCAACTATGTTAAGTTGGTCATCATATTTTTTGTGCAGTGATTCACTAATTGCTTTTGCGCTTACAATATGCCCCATACCTGCTTCTAAATATGTTACTACGACTGTAGGTTTTTTCATTTTCACTCCTTATATAATTTAATTTTAACATAATAAAGCATTATAGTCAATGTCATATTTGCGTTTTAAAAATAGCATTTAACATTTTTAATACGATTAATCAAACAAAATTAAATATTTAAAAAAAGACAAAAAGATTTTTTGCATAAAATTTCACCATTTTCACTTGTTTTTTTGTCAAGAAAATCGCAAATAAAAGTGTTATTCGCAAAATTGACCTTTTGCAAACAGTTTGAGTGATTTTACTAAACAAATTGGTTATAACTTACAAACTGTTGTTAAATTGGTATAATCCAAGTTCACCAACTTGGCTTATATATGGCAAACAAGTTGCCATATAAAATCGTCGAACTAACAAAGTAACAAAGGTTACTTTGCCAAATGTTTAAAAAAACTTTCAAAAATAAATTTTTTAAGTTTTGTTAAACAACACAACAACTTCGTTGTTTCGTGAGTTCTTGGTTTTATAAATTATATTGGTATTAGATGGTTACCAGCCATTTAATATAAATAAAAAAATAAAAAGGAGAAAAACAAAATGGTAAATTCAAAAAAAATGAGTAAATCATCAATTGCTGTTATTGTTCTTTCAATCTTGCTCGTTCTCAGCATGATTTTAGGCTTAACAGGCGCATGGTTTACAGCTTCAACAGATGGTATTGATGGATCTGCTAATGGAAATTTTGGTACTGTAGATATTGCACAAAGTGAAGATGCTTATAAAGCTACATGGTCACAAACATCTACTGGTACAGTCGAAGGTAAATTGCTACCAGGATCAAAACTTACACTTTCAGGTGGTACAGTTACTGCTGCAGCTGGTACAGTTAAATCATATGTAATGATTAAAATTACAGATTTAGTGGTTAAGATTGATGGTGCAGAAGACGCTGGCTTTGCAGCATATTTTACATTACCACAATTCGCGTTTGATGATGCAACTAGTACTGGTTCTAAAACAGCAACTCCAGCTACCTATGCAGACATGTATGTTGTAGAAGCAGAACAAACATTAGTATTAAAAGGTGGCGAGGCTACAATTAATACTTTATTGCCAACTGAATACGAGGGTAAAGCACTTACTATTACATACAAAGTTGTTGTAAGAGCAATACAATTTGACAATATTTCAGAAGCTAAGGCTTATGAAGCTTTGTCAGATGCAAATTGGAACAATGGTGATCCACAAGTTGCTGCTAATTAATTGAAGTAGTTAAAAAAAGAACTCATCAGAGTTCTTTTTTTTGTTAGTTGATTATAAATTATGCACCAGTAGCTGCTGTTCTCTCGGCGAAAACACTAGCTAAATCACCTGATGTGCAGTCCCACTCTGTTGCAAGTTGTTCTTGTGTAATGTTAGCGGCTTGGATTGCATCTGCTTGATATGTAGATTTCAAGTAGTATGTTCCTGCAACAC
>JBJFDJ010000038.1:18355-24887 GCA_051889975.1 Christensenellales bacterium | reverse complement strand
TATTTTGCAAGTTCGCTTAACTTCATAATTGCTTCGCCTTGCACAATGACTTTGCCCTTGTAGTCAATTTTAAGTGGCACAGTGCGTATGGTTTTAACTTGTGCAGTTATATCTTCACCAACAAGTCCATTGCCACGAGTTGCGCCGTTAATTAAAATGCCATTTTCATAGGTTAAACTAACAGTTAAGCCATCAAATTTATAGTCCACAAAAAACTGTGCTTGGGGGTCTTTCTTTTTAACATTTAAGCACCACTCTTTAAGAGCATCATAAGTGTTGCATTTTTCCAAACTATACAGTTGAACTTCGTGCGTGTATTTTTGAAAGTTTGGCAAGATTGCCCCACCAACTCTTTGGCTTGGAGAGTCGGGCAAAACAACACCCGTTTGGGCCTCTAAACTCAAAAGTTCATCATACAACTTGTCCCACTCGGCATCGCTGATGGTTGGATTGTCTAAACTATAATAATTGTAATTGTGAAAATTGATTTCTTTGATAAGTTCTTGCATTCGTTGTAACTTTAAATCGTCCATTCTGCCGTCTCCTTTTAAATTGTTGCCTAAAAGTTTTTTTGTTAAAAATAAACTGTTAAAATAGTTTATAAAATAACAAATTTGTTATGTGTTAAAATTTAAATTATATTTAAATTTTGTTTTTACATATAAAACTTTGCAATTAAAATTGAAAATTTGCAATTATGTCATAATAGCCTATTAGTTAAAGTTTGTTACACTAAAATTTTTTTATTGGTGCAAACTCTAAACTAAGTGTTTTTATGCCAAAGTTATCAAAATTGATGGTTGCTGTGTTTGTTGCTGGTTGCAAGTTTGTTATGTAGCCTATGCCAAATTTTGTGTGAAAAACCCTATCTCCAACAACATAATCTGTAACAGCAGGCGTTTTTGATGTTTGAAAGTTCATAAAAGTGTTTAGTGAGCCACTAATTTTTGGTGAACTTTCTAATGCGTGCAAATCATTTGCCACATCTGTTTTTTGTGAAGAATATTCATAGCCCAGTTCTTTTAAAAATCTGCTGACTTGCGAAAAGTTTTGTTTGCCATACATAAATCTTGATTTTGTGCAAGTTAAGTATAATTTTTCTTTTGCACGAGTTATGGCAACATACATAAGCCGGCGTTCTTCTTCCATGTCTTCTTCACTGCTGTTTTGCCTTATGAGTGGGAAATATCTCTCCTCTAGCCCAACAACAAACACAACCTTAAACTCTAGCCCTTTAACGCTGTGCACAGTTGCCAGTGCCACATTGTCGTCATCTTGATTGTAACTATCTATATCAGTTGTGAGTGAAACAGTTTGCAAAAAGTCTGCAAGTGTTTTGTCAGAGTTTTCATATTCAAACTGCCTGATGTTTTGCAACAACTCGTTTATGTTTAACTTGCGATTGTAGTCTTCTTCGCTGTCGCCAGCATAGGCACTTAATATTTGCGTTTTGTCAACGACATATTTTGCAAAGTCATAAAGCCCCATTTCGTTTAAGTTTTTGTTTAAATCGTTCATCAAAATTTTAAATGGAACAAACTTTGATAGCACCCCTGTTGTGCTGTCTGGGAGCATTAAAACGCTATCTAGCAAATTGCCACCAAAACTTGTTTGTTTAAGTTTGGCAATTGCTCCATCACCAATGCCACGCTTTGGAAAGTTGATTATTCGATAAAAACTTTCATTGTCATTTGGATTGACCAAAAGTTTTAAATATGCCATCACGTTTTTAATTTCTGCACGCTCATAAAACTTTTGCCCACCAAACATTTTGTATGGAATGTTATAGGTTAAAAGTTTGTCTTCAAAGTTGCGAGAAAGTGCGTTAAGTCGCATTAAAATTGCAATGTCTTTATATTGATATCTGCCACTATGCACCAAACTGCTTATGGTGTTTGCAACAAATTCTGCTTCTTCTCGGTCGCTGTATGTTTTGTTGTAAACAACCATTGAACCTTCGGCATTTTGCGTAAACAATGTTTTGTCTATTCGGTTTTTGTTGTTTTTGATGATTTTGTTTGCACAATTGACAATGGTTTGTGTGCTACGATAATTTTGCTCTAATTTGTATAGTTTTGCACCAGCAAAATCTTTTAAAAACCTTTTTATGTTGTCTATGCTTGCGCCACGCCAACTGTATATGCTTTGGTCTTCGTCACCAACTGCAAAGATGTTTTGGTGATAGCCTGCAAGTATTTTAACAAGGTTGTATTGAGTTTCATTTGTGTCTTGAAATTCGTCAACCAAAATGTATCTAAATTGTTGTTGATATTTGTTTTTGACAAACTCGTCTGTCTTTAAAAGATACAAAGTCTTGTTTATCAAGTCGTCAAAGTCCATGCTGTTGCTTTGTTTTAACTGCTGTTCATATTTTTGCATGATGTCAAAGCATGTTTCGTCAAAAAAACTATTTACGCAAAGTCTTTTGTATTCGTCAAGCGTGATGTTGCTTATTTTGTAGTTTGAAAGCCTATCTGCAACAGCGCACAAATATTCATCGTCTTTGAGGTTGTTTTCTTTTAAAATCTTTTTGATGGTGTTTCGTTTATCTTGCTCGTCATAGATTGAAAAATTTGAGTTGTAGCCGTCCAAATGATTTGCTTCTTGCCTTAAAATGCGACAGCACATGCTGTGAAAGGTCATTGCCCAAATTGAAGAACTTGGAAGCCCCATATCAAAAAGCCTTTGTTTGATTTCGTTTGCTGCCTTGTTTGTAAAAGTGATTGCCAAAACTTCATAAGGACTTGCCAAGCCATTTTGCAAGATGTTTGCAATGCGATGTGTTAGCACCCTTGTTTTGCCACTGCCCGCGCCTGCAAGCACCATAACTGCCCCTTGTGTGTGATTTACTATTTGCTGTTGAACTTGATTTAGTTTTGTTTCCATGTTTTTAATTATATCACAAAACATAAAAACTTTAAAACAAAATGATATATTGACAAAATAAAATTTGGCATAAAGTTTTTAACAAATAAAATAAAGCACCATAAAAATAATTAAATAAATCCGAACTAAAAAAAGAGCAAAAATGCTCTTTTATATAAATTATGCTTTAAAATTAATTTACAGACATGCGCGTTTTGATTTGTAATAGTCATCACGCACTTGATTGTATCTTTCGCTTAAATCTAATATGTAGCGTTGCTTTTCGGCGTCACTCATAAGGCTGAGCAATTTGTTGTCTGATAGTTTTTTAAGTGGATTTAAACAATCTTCATTTTCTTTTAAAAGTTTTATAACTCTGTTTTGAAATTCTTCTTGCTCGGCATAATCATTGATGATTTTTATTGTAATCTCTGGTGTTTTGCATTCGGTTTCCTTTATCATGCGAATGTGATTTTGAAAAGCGAGATTGCGCTTTACGTTCATTTTTTCTTGTTTGTTTTGATAGTTGCAGTGCTTTAAACGATACTTGGCATCAAGCGCCAATTTTTTAAGTATGTTTTCTGTGTTTTGTTCTTTCATAATTTTCTCCTTTTATTACAAGCCAATTATACAACACTTTGAAATGGCAGTGTTTAAATAAGCAAAACAAGTCAAAGTGTTTTAAATTTAGTGACATTTTTTATGTTTGCGACATAAATCTAGTTTATTTTGTATAAATGTATAACCAAAACTTATTCAATTTAGTTTAAAAATATCAAAAATAGCACAAAAACGACAAATTTCAATAGAATAACAATATTTTTAAAAAATTGATGAATTATTTATAAATTACTTTTCAAAAAAAAATAAAAGATATAAAATATTATTAAATTACAATGCAAAATATTTGCAAGTTTATTCCACTTCACTAAAATTTGTTTGCGAATAAAAATTTTAAAATACTTTGCAAGATATTAAGGAGTTTTTATGAAAAAAGAAGATTGTATTTTTTGCAAGATTGTTGAAGGAAAATGCCCTAGTTACAAGATTTATGAAAACAAATATGTATATGCTTTTTTGGATATATCAAAAGATTGTTATGGTCACACTTTAGTTGTCCCAAAACAGCATTTTGAAAGCACTTTGGACTGCGATGACAAATATCTTTGCGAAGTTATAAAGGCAGTTAAACTTATAAGCAATCACTATGTTAACAATTGTGGTTTTAAGGGCGTAAACATAATTAACGCAAGTGGCATTGAAGCGCAACAAAGTGTTTTTCATGTGCATTATCACATTTTGCCAAGAAGTGACAAAAATGAGTTTAATGCCTTCCCTGCTTTAAATGGCACAAAGGTGGATTTTGAAGAACAACTTGAAAAATTAAAATTAGAATAAAAATAAAATAAAAATATTAAAATATAAATAAAAATAATTAAGTGAGCAAAAAATTGGGCAATTGAAAAAACAAAATGAGTGTAAAAAAGGCACATTTGAAATGTGTCTTTTTTGTTGATATGTCACCATTTGCTACATTGTAATTTGCTGGCAACAAAATTATAGTTAAGTTTGCAACAAAACTTATGGCTTATTTGTAACAAAATTATGATTTACTTACAACAGTTATATTTGCTTTGCAACATCGTTATAGTTTACTGGCAATAAAAAATCACCTTGAAAAAAGGTGATTTTTAATGGGGTGGAATGTGGGATTCGAACCCACGACCCCCAGAGCCACAATCTGGTGCGCTACCAACTGCGCCAATTCCACCACAAAGTGATATTTTAAATGGTCACTTATTTAAAATATCACATCTTAAAAAATTTGTCAATTATTAATGTAAACTATGTTGCAAAAAATTTTAAGCAAGTTAAAATTTGTTTGCTAAACACAAACGCATAATAATCATTTCATAACAATTTAACATATTGCATAGTTTGATTGCAAATGCAACTTGATATAACTTGCATTCAACTTTTAAAACAAGTTGAAATTTTGTTAATCAAATGTTAATCATTTAATTTAGATTTTACAAAATCAGCAACTAACTCATCTGTCACAATCTGTTGCGCGTGATTGAACATATCTTTAACTGCCACATTGCCGTTTTTAACTTCATCTTCGCCAATTATTATTATGTAAGGTATGCAAAGTTTGTCTGCGTAAGACATTTTGTTTTTAAACTTTTTGTCCTCAAGATAAACTTGACAATTTACCCCACTTGCTCGCAATTTGTTTGCTATTTTGTATGATTTTTCAACAGCATTATCATCCATAGGAAGTATCAAACAATCGGCAACACTTGTGCGTTTTGCTGAAATCAAATTCTTTTCATTTAACTGATAAAACAATCTGGTTAAGCCAATTGAAATCCCAACGCCCGGAAGTTTTTGGTCGGTGTAAAAGCCTGCAAGATTGTCATATCTTCCACCACTACAAACGCTTCCTATATTTGGATAGCCTGTTAAAAATGTTTCATAAACAGTGCCTGTGTAATAGTCAAGCCCACGAACGATAGACAAATTGATTGCAAAATATTTGTCTGGGACACCTTGCATTCGAATATACTTAACAACTTGGCAAAGTTCGTCAACGCCAAGATTAAACTCTGCATTGTCAATATTCATATCTTTTAAACTTTGCAGTTGCTCGTCAACAGTTCCATCAATGTCAATAAAGTCAACAAGTTTTGAAATGGCAACTTCGTCTATGTTATAGTCTTGTTTAAGGGTTGCAACAAGGTTGTCCTTGCCAATTTTGTCAAATTTATCTAACAATCTCATTATGTCTTGTTTGTAATCAACAAGGTTTAACTCTTGCATCAAGCCATTTATGATTTTGCGATTGTTTAGATTGATAACAAATTCACCAAAATTTAATTGCTTAAACAATGAGTAAATAAGCGCTGGATATTCGGCATCATTTTTAAGCGACAAACTATCTTTGCCAATGGTGTCGATATCACATTGATAAAACTCACGATATCTGCCCTTTTGCGCTTTTTCGCCACGATATACTTTGCCAATTTGATAGCGCTTAAATGGGAATTCCAACTGATTTATGTTGCTGGCAACATATTTTGCAAGTGGAACAGTTAAGTCAAATCGCAAACAAATGTCGTTGTCGCCCTTTGAAAACTTGTAAATTTGTTTTTCAGTTTCGCCACCTGCCTTTGCAAGCAAAACTTCTGCTTTTTCAATCACTGGTGTGTCAATTGGCAAAAAGCCATATGATTTGTAAGTTTTTTCAATTGTTGACTTGATTTCATCAAACAAAATTTGTTCGTTTGGCAACAACTCCATCACGCCCGACAAAGATTTTGGCTGTATTATATTATTGTTCATAAAAGCTCCTTGTTTTAATCATAGTTAAAAAAATAAAATATTGCAACGATTTTTTAAACAAAAAAAGCAGATAACCTGCTTTTGTTATTTATTTTTCTTTCTTGCTTCTTCTGATTTAAGTTTTTTGCGAACGCTTGGTTTTAGATATTCTTGATTTTTTCTGATATCACCAATAATGCCGTCTTTTTGGCATTTTCTCTTAAATCTTTTGATAGCGCTGTCTAAACTTTCGTTTTCGCCAACTTTAACTACGCTCACCGTTTTCACCACCTTGGTTATAAAATTCTTTTTTATTATATCAAAAATTAAAATTTTGTCAACT
>JBJFDJ010000038.1:1455-18255 GCA_051889975.1 Christensenellales bacterium | reverse complement strand
GTTAACACCTTATGAAGTTTATTGCTTTGACTTGTGATAAAGTCTTTTCTGTTTTGCTCGTTAATTTGTTCCAAAATCTTAACTCTTTGTTTAACAACACTGCCGTCAACATTTTTTAACTTGCTTGCCACAGTGCCTTCTCGCTTTGAATAAGGAAAGATGTGCATTTCAAAAAAGTTTGCCTTTTTGATTGTTTCAACGGTTTCGGCAAAATCTTGGTCGGTCTCGGTTGGGAAGCCAACAATGACATCGGTTGTTATGCTTGCATCAGGAAAATATTTGCGAATTAACTCTATTTTTTTTAGATACTCGCTTGATGTGTAGTGCCTATTCATAAGTTTAAGTATTCTGTCGCAACCACTTTGCATAGACAAGTGAAATTGTGGGCAAAAATTTGGCATATCTTTTAAAACAGCTAAAAGTTCGTCTGTTACAACATTTACTTCCAAACTGCCAAGCCGTATGTTGCAATCTAAGCCCTTTAAAGCACCCATAAGCACTGGCAAAGCAAGTTTGCCATCAATTTTATAGTCACTTATGTTTATGCCCGTCAAAACGATTTCTTTGTTTGTTTTTGATAGTTGTTTTGCTTCGGCAATAATATTTTTTAAACTTCTACTGCGACTGCGTCCCCTAACATAAGGTATCAGACAATAACTGCAAAAATTGTTGCAACCATCTTGAATTTTTAAGTGAGCCCTTGTCTTTGAAGTTGAGCCAAGTGAAAACTCCTCGTAATCTGCGCCAATTTCTTGCGACAAATCGCCAACTTTGTCCAAAATATCTTTGATTTTGCTTTTGCCATAAGTTCCAATAACTGCACTAACGTTGTCGTGACATAAAAATTGTTGTGCGTTGTGCTGACTTGCACATCCACACACAATAACTTTTGCATCTTTGTTGAGTTTTTTAAATTTTGCAAGGTGAGTTCTGCTCTTTTTTTCAGCAATGCCCGTCACTGCGCAAGTGTTTAAAATGTAAAGGTCGGCTGGCTCTAAATTTTCGGTTACAATGTGCCCCATGCTAGACAACTCTTTTGCAATACTGCTACTTTCATATTGATTGACTTTGCAACCCAGTGTTATGATAGATATTTTCATATGCTCATTTTATCACACATAAAAAATAAAACCAATAACTTTGATTTAAATTTTTGTTTTTATTGGTTGACAGTCAACAATAACACATTTAAAATTAAAATTAGATAAAGAATAATGACAAGATATAATGCAAACAAAACAAAAATTTTTTAAAACATATAGTTATAAAGGAGAAAAAAAGATGACAAACAAGTATCATTTTTCACTGCATTTACAATTTAAACAAGATTGCGATGTAAATAAATTAGAAAAAGCGTTTGGTTTGCCAGCATACAAAAAAAATATGTTAAGCGAAAGCAAAGGTAAAAACAAAACTGCAAAACTATGGCTTAAAACAGAAGACTTTGATGACCCTGACACATATAAAATTTTAAATAATTTTTTAAACAAAATGCAAGATAAATTTAAGTTAATAAACGAGGCAATTAAAACATTTGACGGAAAAGCAACATTAACTTTATATTTTGAAGATTTGCACGAAAAACCATATGTTAAATTATCTTGCGAAGATATGAAACTTTTGACTGACAACAACATTAGTTTTGATGTGGATTTTAGAATATAAAAAAGAACAACAAAAAGTTGTTCTTTTTATTTACTTTTCTGACAATTTTTTATTTGTTGTTCATTTTTTGTGTCAGATTTTTTTTGAAAATTGGTTTTTTCCACTTTAAAATTTTGTTCATAAAAATATGTAAAACCTTTTTTTGTTTGTTTTTTCATATTTTTACTTATGAAAAAACTAAAATATTGTTTAAAATACTAAATTATAAATTGCCATTAAAAAATATTTTACAAGTTTTGTTTTTAAAATTATACACTCAATTTTTACTTTATATCAACACCCAACAGATAATCCGTTGTAACATCAAAAAATTTGGCGAGCAATATTACACTATCAATGTCTGGCTTTGATTTTCCCAATTCCCATAAAGAAATCATATCGCCACTAATGGACAACACTTTCCCTAGTTCTTCTTGCGTTAAACCTTTTGACTTTCTAAGAAGTCTTATGTTTTCACCTATATTATTTCTCATATTTTAATAATACGAATAATCTACGAATTTTGTTTGACTTTCGAATAATATTCGAATTATAATATGATTATGGACAAATATGTAGGTTTTAATGTGATTTGTAACGCAAATTATAATTATTTTGGCAAAGACATTGATTATGGAAAACTGGAAGAATACTTTGAACACGTTGCAAGTATGTATATTAAAATTTATAAAAATAATTTTTTGTTTTATTATGACAATAATGTAAATGCAGGTTTATTGCACTGGTTTGTGTATTTTAAAAAGATGGTATTGCCAGAACTTAACATAACAGTTGTGTTTGATGCAGACTTTAATGCAGAAAAACTTGATAAGCAACAAAATTATTTTTACAATTATATAACAAATTTTGTAAATATTGTTTATTTGCCAGAGCAATATAAATCAAATCCTTTAGAGTATATAAAAAAATTATCTTACAATTTAATCAAGTTAAATCCAAAACAATATTATTAAAAAAGTGGCTGATAACCTATTGGGCTAAAACCACTTTTTTATATATATTGGTAAATTCAAAATTTTATATCAATTTATGCAAAAACGATATTGATTTTGTTGTTTTAAAATTAAAATCAAAACAACATAATTAAAAACTAATTATAAGAAATTAAAACAAAACAAATTAATAAACAAAACTTAACAAATGAATTGAGCCAACGTTGCCACTAAAATTAAAAACTATTTTAATTGTGCTGATGTGAGTTTATCAAAAATACAATAAATTTGTTCTCAAATAATTTATAACTTTGAAACAGTGCTGTCGTAGTCTTTGCACTTTGTGTAACTTGTGTTATCAATCTTTTTTGTTGCTTGTTTAAGTTTTTCTTTTGTTTCTTTATCCAAATTTTTTGGCATTTCTATGTTAACTGTAACATACAAGTCGCCACTGCCAAGTTTTTTAAGTTTTTTGATGCCCTTGCCCTTAACTGTAAACACCGTTCCCGTTTGAGTGAGTTCTGGTATATCAATTGTAACCTTGCCACCCACAACTGGCACTGTGATTTTGCCACCGAGCAAACTTGTTGTAAATGGAATTGGAACTGTTATATAAAGGTCAAAACCTTTGCGAACAAGCAACTTATGTGGTGCAACTGAAATTCTCAAATACAAATTGCCCTTTTGCGTTGAACTGCCATTTGCATTGCCTTCGCCAGCAATTGTCATTTCTTGGCCATCGTCTATGCCTGCTGGAATTGCAACAGTTATGGTGCGTTGTTTGCGAACCGTGCCATTGCCACTGCAAAAATCACATTTTTCCTTTGCAATTTTTCCTGTTCCACCACATTCGTTACACTTGCCAACATTGACAATGCGACCAAAAATTGAGTTTTGAGTGTATCTAACCTGCCCTGTGCCATTGCAAGTTGAACAAGTTGTAACTTTTCCACCTTTTGCGCCCGTGCCAGAGCAATGCTCACATTTTTCAACACGAGTAAAGGTGAATGTTTTTGTGCAACCAAGTGCTGCTTCTTCAAAAGTTAGGTTTATCTTTAATGCAAGGTCATCACCCACTGTTTTTTTGCGAGTTTGCGAGCCTTCGCCACCAAACCCAAAGCCATTAAACAAATCTTCAAAATTAAAGTTAAAGCCACCACCATTGCCAAAACCGGCATTTCCAAAACCACCAAAATCAAAACCACCTGCACCATTCCCAGCACCAAAAGGATTGCCTTCGGCATTGCCAAATTGGTCATAGTTTTTTCGCTTTTCAGCATCGCCCAAACAGCCGTAGGCTTCGTTGATTTCTTTCAACTTTTCTGCGGCTTCGGGTGACTTGTTTAAATCTGGGTGATATTTTTTTGCAAGTTTGTAGTATGCTGACTTTATTTCATCTTGTGATGCCTTTTTGTCAACACCCAATATTTCGTAAAAATCTTTTGCCATTTTTATTTTCCCTTAAAACAAAATAGGAATTTTGCTTCCTATTTTATCAAAATACATTTTATTTTTTTAACAACTTCATTTTGTATAAATGAATAACTGATTTAAGTTGTTTAAAACTTATTTAATTGCTTGTATAATCAACTTAAAAATCAAATTAGTTGTTGTTACCATCGTCAACTTTTACATCTTCTGGGTTAACGTGAATATTGTCGCCATCAGCTGAACCATTTGCGTCAGCACTGCCACTTGCGTTTGCATTTGCACTTGCGCTTTGATAGAGTTTTGTAACAACTTCTTGGCTTTCGGTTTGAAGTTTTTCAAGTGCTTTTTTAACAACTTCTATGTCGTCACTTGCAAAGTCTTTTTTGGCTTCTTCAATTTGTTCGTTGAGTTTTTTCTTGTCGTCTTCGCTAATTTTGTCGCCAGCATCTTTCAACATTTTTTCAAGGCCGAAAACAAAGGCGTCTGCTTCGTTCTTTTTGTCAACAAGTTCTTTGCGTTTTTTGTCTTCTTCTTCAAATTGTTTTGCATCGTTAACTGCTTTGTTGATGTCATCTTCACTTAAATTGCTACTTGCAGTGATGGTTATGCTTTGCTCTTTGTTTGTGCCAAGGTCTTTTGCACTTACGTGAACAATGCCATTTGCGTCAATATCAAAAGTAACTTCAATTTGTGGCACACCTCTTGGTGCAGGTGGAATGTCATTTAAACTAAATCTGCCAAGAGTTTTGTTGTCTTTTGCAAATTCTCTTTCACCTTGCAAAACGTGGATGTCAACACCAGGTTGATTGTCTGTTGCAGTTGAGAAAATTTGGCTCTTTTTTGTTGGAATTGTTGTGTTGCGCGCAATGAGTTTTGTGCAAACTCCGCCCAAAGTTTCAATGCCAAGTGAAAGTGGAGTTACATCAAGCAGTAAAACATCTTTTACATCGCCAGCCAAAACGCCACCTTGAATTGATGCACCAATTGCAACGCATTCGTCTGGGTTGATGCCTTTAAATGGTTCTTTGCCCATAAAGTTTTTAATTGCTTCTTGAACAGCAGGAATACGGCTTGAGCCACCAACCAAAATAACTTTGTCAATTTGGTCTTTTGTTAGTTTTGCATCAGCAAGAGCATTTTTACATTTTTCAAGACTTAATTTGATGTAACTGTCAATCAAACTTTCAAATTTTGCTCTTGAAAGTGTGTATTCCAAGTGTTTTGGACCTGTTGCATCTGCTGTTATAAATGGCAAGTTGATTGTTGCAGTTGTGCTACTTGAAAGGTCAATTTTAGCTTTTTCTGCTGCTTCTTTAAGTCTTTGCATAGCCATTTTGTCTGTTGACAAATCAATGCCATTTTGAGCTTTGAAATCGTCAACCAAAAGTTTTATGATTGCATTATCAAAGTCGTCGCCACCAAGTTTTGTGTCGCCGTTTGTTGACAAAACTTCAAACACGCCATCGCCAAGTTCCAAAATTGAAACATCAAATGTGCCACCACCAAGGTCATAAACCAAAATTTTTTGGTGAGCATTTTCGCCTTTATCCAAGCCATAAGCAAGTGCTGCTGCTGTTGGTTCGTTGATGATACGCAAAACTTCAAGTCCGGCAATTTTTCCAGCGTCTTTTGTTGCTTGACGTTGACTGTCGTTAAAGTATGCAGGAACTGTGATAACTGCTTGTGTAACAGGACTGCCAAGATAACTTTCGGCATCTGCTTTTAATTTTTGAAGTATCATTGCAGAAATTTCTTGTGGAGAATATTCTTTTCCACCAAGAGTAACCTTTTCGTTTGTTCCCATTTTTCTTTTGATTGATTGAATTGTGTTTTCGGCATTTGCAACAGCTTGACGTTTTGCAACTTGACCAACAAGTCTTTCACCTGTTTTTGTAACTGCAACAACACTTGGGGTTGTTCTGCCACCTTCGCTGTTTGTGATTACAGTTGGCTCGTTACCTTCCATAACAGAAACACAACTGTTTGTTGTTCCCAAGTCAATACCTATGATTTTTCCCATATAAAATTCTCCTTAAATATTCTTTTTTAAATGGATAGTTTTTTCTACAATTTCAAAACCCATTTTATTGTGAAATTGCAAACTTGCTTTGTTGTCAATTTCTAGGTCGCTAGCAAGTTCTTTGCACCCTTTGTCTTTTGCCCACAACTCAAAATGTTTTATAAGTTGAGTTGCTATTTTTTTGTTTCTATATTCCGGAAGGACATAAATGCCTTCTAAATACGCAACTTTGCGTGTGTTGCAACCTGCAACATATTCTCTTTTTATTGAACAAGTTACAAGCCCCACAAGTTTGCCATTTAATCTGTAAACAAATTGCACCGTTGTCTTTGCATCTTGTTTGCAATCTTTTAACGTTGCACCTTGCCACAAATTATTTAACAAACTTTCAAACTCTGCTTTGTTTTTGTGATTAACTTTTTCTATCATTTGCTAACCTTAACCACGCTGTGCCTTATGACTTTGCCGTTTAGTTCAAAGCCTTCTTGAAATTCTTCTAGCACAATATCTGGCTCGCCATCAACTTCTTCTGCCATAATTGCATTGTGAAGTGTTGGATCAAAGTGCTCGCCCAGTGCCTTTATTTTTTTGGCACCTAGTTTTTCAAAACAAGACAAGGTTTGGCTGTGCAAAAGTTCAATTGATTTTAAAAACGCTTCGTCTTTAATCTGCCTTTTTGCACTGTCTATGCTGTCTATGACAGGAAGCAAAGTTTCAATGGCATAAGCAATGCCATCTTGCCTAGACAAAAACACTGCGTCTTGATTTCTTTTGCGATAGTTATCAAATTCGGCTTGAATTCGCTGTGCCATTTCCAAATATTCTTGTTCTTTTGAAGAAGTTTTGGTTGAACTTTCATTTGATTTGTCATCAACATCATTTAAGTCTTCTTCGGTTAGAACTTTCCCCGTTTCTTGGCATTCTGCTTCAGTTTCTAACTGCTGTTTATTTTTCATAAAACTCCTTATTAGTTATTCATCATCTTCGTCTTTTTCTTCATCTTTGTCTTTGTCGCTTTCGCATGATGCCAAAGGACAATTTTTGCAATCACCATTACAACGCATATTTACTCTCCTTTTTTGTTATTGATATTTATTTTGTCTTGTGACAACAAATTTACTCGTTTATTAGTTATTCGTCATCTTCATCGTCATCTTTTTCTTCATCTTTATCTTTGTCGCTTTCGCATGATGCCAAAGGACAATTTTTGCAATCGCCATTACAACGCATATCTTACTCTCCTTTTTTGTTATTGATATTTATTTTGTCTTGCGACAACAAATTTACTTTGTCTAGTTCGGTAACAATTACTTTTAAAGCACTTGCCACATTGCTATAATCCATTCGCTCTGGCCCAATCACGCCAATACTTGCAACTTTTTTTCCATCAATTTTGTAATTTGCCTTTACAATTGAGCAATTTTTTAAGTTTTCACTGCTGTTTTCTTTGCCTATTGTAAAAGTGATTTCGCTGTTGTCATCATCATTAAACACTTGACCAATTTCTGTGTCATCGTCAATGGCATTTAGCACTTTTTTTGCGTCTTCAAGGTCGGCATACTCTGGATTGTTTAACAACTTTGTTTGACCAAATCTAACAACATTTTGCTGTGCGTTTATTATGCTAGACAAGCAGTCAATGAGATTATTAAACAAAAAGCTAAAACTTTCAATTTCTTTTGAAATGTCTTTTAGTTCGCTTTGTATGTTTTCTCGCATAAACTTAATTGTTTTGCCAGCAAACTTTTTTGTTAGCAAGTTGCTTGCGTCAACACAGTTTTCTTCTGTTATTGGTTGTGACAAAGTAAATTGGCCATTTACAATACCATTTTTTGTGCCAATTAAAAGCAAACAAGACAAGTCAATTAACGGAATTATCTTTATGTTTTCTATTGGCAAGTTGTCATAACCATTTAACACAACAACCGTTGGATAATTTGTGGCGTTTGAAACAACACCAGCAATTGTTTGAACAATGTCATTTAAATAAACCGTTCTTTGCGTTAAGATTGCCCTAACAGACTCCAATGCCTTTTTGTTAAATTTGGCATTGCCCATAAGTTTGTTGACATAAAGCCTATATGCTTTGCTGGTTGGTATGCGACCACTTGAAGTATGCAGTTGTTTTAAATACCCCATTGCTTCTAGTGTTGATAGTTCGCTACGAAGTGTGGCAGGACTGATATCTTTTATATATTTTTCGTGCACCGAACCACTTGTTATTGGGTTGGCAAACTGAATATAGTCTTCCACAGCACTGCAAAGAATGTGCAACTTGCGTTCGCTTAATATTTCTCCGTCCACAAAACCCTCCTTTTTTTACATTTGCTAGCACTCCACATTTAAGACTGCTAGCACTATTATATGACTAGTTTTTCCAAAAGTCAACTAGTTTATGTCAAAAATTTAAAATTTTTTTTATTTTTTTTGTTGGCAAAAAACATCAACAAACATCCATAAAATTTTGAACTTTTTTGTTTAATATATTTTTGTATTTAGATAACTAAACATATAAACAAATAAATTCTTTGTCAATATATATTAAATTAAAACATAGACAAATAAAATATCAAAATGTTTAATTATGGCATAAATTAACAACTTGGCAAAGCAGAAAAAAATTTTTATCAATGCAAAGATAAATAATAACAAAAATAATTTGCAACAAAAAAACAAGCATTTGCTTGTTTAAAATGATAGCATTTCTTCTTCTGGGTTTTTGTTATTTGAAGCATTGAACACTTTTGCAATTTTGTTTGTTATTGGAATAAGTTTTTTTGGATTTAAGTATTGTTCTGGGTTTGATTTTAACTGAACTTTAATCATTTTTAACAGTTGAACATTAATTCCCATGCACTCAAGTCTTTTGATTTGTGCGTCTGTTGGTGCAATTATTTTGCAATTTAAATTATCATTGACATCCACCCCAACCATTTCAAGTTTGTGGTTTTCAATGCTACCAAGCTTTGTGAGAAGTTGTTGTTGTTCGTCAAAAGTGATTTCTATCCAACCATGTTCTCTCAATTTGTTTTTAATTGCACTAGCATCAACTCCCAAAAAATTTTTGGCTGAATACTTGCCATTGATTTCTTTATCTAAAACAACTTGATATAGTAAAGGGAAATTTTTTGGTTCGCAACCAAAGAACAAGCCACTTGGAGCAACCCAACCTGTTTGGCAGTTGTTGTAGTTAACAAGAACTGTGTCGTTCCAGTTTAAATCTCTTATATCGCCAACCTTTGCAACATTGTTTTTGTTTTTAATCACTTTTGAAACATCAACATTTTTTATTACTATTTTAGAAAGTGCATCAGTTAGTGTTGCGTTGCAACGTGAAGAAAGTGGGTCAAGTAACCACCATCTGTTGTTGTATTTAACATATGTGTGTTTTTCAATGTTCTTTGCAGGTTTTGAAACTTTTTTCTCTTGAGTTTGATTTGCTCTGCCCACATAGTTTACAAAATCATTGCAGTCATTAAACAATATGCCTGGTTTGTTAAATGCTGAAACTTTGCTGAGTGGTGCATGAATTATTTTTATCACGCAACAATTATTGCCATAGTTTTTATTTAACCAAATAGCTGATTTTTTTGCTTCTTCAATATTAGAAAAACGCGCTATAAAAGTGTTTTCGTCTTTACTATAAATGTCATAAAAATTTACTATATTATTTTCCATATTTCTAGCCCCTTATAAATACACAACCATTTTATAATAAAAAATTCTGTATGTCAATAGAGAATTTAATTTTTTTTAATTTTGTTATTATCTTATAACATAAAAAGATAGAAATAACTAAATAAAAATTTTGCATTAAAACAAATTTTTGAAAAAATCGCCAAGAATAAAATGAGACTGTGTATCAGTATGCATTTTTTACACCAGTTGCAACACAATTTGATTTAAAAGTTTAAAGCCACTGTCTGTGCAAAACAAGTGGTTGCCATCTATTTTGATGTATCCGCCGTCTAAAAGCAATTTGATTTGTTTTTCTTTTTGCTTTAACAGGTCTATGCCAAATTTGTTTTTAAAGTCAGTGAGATTTATTCCTTTGCTTGTGCGCAGTGAAAGCATAATGCACTCTTCCATTTTGCTATTGTTGTCAAGTTCTTCAATTTCTAACTTTTCCATTTTGCCATTTTTTAAGTTTTCGTGATAGGTTAAAAGGTCGTCAGTTGCCTTCCACCTTTTGCTGTTTATATAACTAGACGAAACAACGCCCAGCCCCAAATACTCTTGGTCTGTCCAATATTTTATATTGTGCTTGCTCTCGCAACCTGCTTTGGCAAAATTGCTAACTTCATAGCGATTGATGTTGTGTTTTGCCAAATATTTATTTGTGAAATCATACATCTTAACCTGCAAATCTTCGGGTGGCAATTTGTATTCGCCTTTATCTAGTTTTTGTTTTAACAGGGTGTTGTCTTCCACAATCAAGCCATAAGCCGAAATGTGATTTATGCCCAACTTGACAAGATGTTTTAGTTCTTTTTTAACATCAAAGAGTTTTTGATTTGGCACACCCAAAATGATGTCAGCGCTTATATTTTTAAAGCCAAAAACTCTTGCCCTTTTAACAGCCAGGTCAAAATCTTTTTTTGTGTGCAATCTGCCAATGAGTTTTAACAATTTGTCATTATAGCATTGCAAACCAATTGAAAGTCTGTTTACCCTTGCCCTTTTAAATTCGTTGAGTTTTGATATTGTTAAGCTGTTTGGGTTGCATTCAACTGTGATTTCTGCCGTTGTTAGCACTTTAAAATTTTTGTAAACGGTGTTGAGTATTTTAAATATACACCCAACAGGAAGGCACGAAGGCGTGCCACCACCAACAAATATGCTGTCAACTTCATAGTCTTTATAACTCTTACTTTGCAAAACAATTTCTTTCATCAAATTTTGGACATACAAAAGTTTTGTATCATCACTGGTGCAATAAGATACAAAGTTGCAATAATCGCACTTTTTTTGGCAAAAAGGAATGTGTATGTATAAGCCCAACTTTTTCATGTTTAAATTATATCTACAAATTAAAAAAAATACTACTATTTAAAATCTCTTTTTCATTTTATATTGAATTTTTTAAATTTTAGATATATAATGCTAATATGAACAAAGACTTAAATTTAATGAATAACAAAACAGGAGAAAAAAAGCATATTTCAATGGTGCTATTAAATATTAAAGATAATTACTTTAACATAGTTGCCATAGAAAAAAGCGAATTTGAATCATTTGCCATAAAACTATACAATTTGGAAGACAAATTGAGATATGATGAAATTGACTTTGATAACAATGAATATCAAAATTTGTTAAACAAAATTGAAGACAAGTCTTTGGGCATCTGTCAGTTTTTTTTAGAAAAAAATGGATTTTGCTATTTGAATTTAATTAAAGTTGACCCAAAAAACAGAAACTTGGGCATTGGTTCTAATTTGTTAAAACTTATGGAAAGTTATGCAAGAAAGCATGGAGCGTATTTTGTTGAAGGAAAATTTATTCCAGATAAAGATTCCAGCAAATTTTTGGAAAATTTTTATAAAAAAAACGGCTACAAAATTGAGTGCGACTGTTATATGAAAATGGTTGGAAAATCTATAAATTGCAACAAAGAAGAAAATAGTTTAAGTTTTTAATACAATTGTATATTTTATCTTAACAACAAAAATATCAATAAAAAAACACTATCATTTTTGGATAATCCCAGTTTTGATGGTGTTTTTTTGTTAATATAATAATTATTTTTTTGTTAATTTTGACATCAAATCATCATACTCATGTTGTGATATGTTGTTGTTCTTTTTCATTTCATTAAGTTCTTCAATGATTTTTTCAACACTGTCTTTTTGAGCTGATGGGTTATCTGTTGGCACTTCTTTTGCAGTTTGATATTCGGTTTGTTTATCGTCATCTTGCAGTTTTATTTCATCAGGGTTGTCTCTGTAGCCTGCATACCATGCTTTAACCCTAAACTCTGATGGCATTGCAAGCCAAATAATCAAAATAAATGAACCAACAAATGTTATGCTGATTAATATCCACCAAGGCGATTTGCCTGTATCTCTTAACCTTCGCACAGTTAACGAAAGCATTGGAAGAAACAATAAAACTTCATACAGAGTTGTAAGTGAGATGTATGCTGTTATCATCAAATCAACATCAAAAGCAAGTGGCAAAACAAGCACAAAAAGCAACACAGCCACAATGCAGTTAAATAACATGGCAACCCAATACTCTCGCCTTGAACTCTTGCTACTATAATTAAAAGTGTTTTTAAACATTAAAATATATTCTTTCATCTCTTACCTAATTTTTATTATATCAAAAACTTATTTTTATTTGCAAGCAATTTTATGCCTTGTGTTTATGATTTTGATTGCTTTTTGATTGCAACTTTTTTATTTATATTTTGATTGCATTTTTCATTTTTGCAAGCAATTAAATCTAAAAAACGAAATATTATAAAATTTTGTTTTTTGCAAATTATAATTATATGGAATTTGTTAAAGGAACGACTTATTTTGATAAGTCAACAGAAAAGATTAAGCAATACAGATATTTAAACAGCGATGCCGATTGTGACATTTTGATTGTTGGTGGTGGCATAAATGGTGCTGTGTTAAATTTTTATTTGTCTAAATTTAGGGATGTTATGCTTGTAGATAGCAACAGGCTTGGCACGGGTTCAACATGTGTTGCCACTGCCCTTTTGGAGTTTCAACTGGACGACTTTGCCCAAGATTTAAAACCATATTTAACCGAAAAACAAATTGTTGATGTTTATCAAATGGGGCTTGATAGCATTAAAGAAATTAATGCATTTATTTATAAGTATGGCAACAAGTGTAATTTTAAAACCAAAAGTTCTTTTTTATACTCAAACAAAAACAAAGATTTTAAAAAATTAAAAAGGGAGTTTGAATTTAGAAAACAGCATGGCTTTGATTGTGCTTTTTACACCCAACAAAACAACCCTTTTGACTTTAAAATTGTTGCTGGCATCTACGACAAAAATGGTGGCGCCGAATTAAACCCATATTTGTTTACAAAACAAATGATAGACAACAGTTTAAATCAAAACAAAATTTTTGAAAACACAAACATTGTAAGGTTAGAGCAACGTGATGGCAAAGTTTTTTGTCACACAAATTATGGCGAAACAATAAGGGCAAACAAGGTTGTTTTGGCAACTGGTTTTAACTATCAACTGTTTGATGATTATGCCAAAGAACTTTGCACAAAAACAATAACTTACAGCATTGTCACACAGCCAATTAAAGACATCTATCTTTATGACAAAGCACTTGTGCACGACTGTTTGGATAGTTATCACTATTTAAGGCTATTGCCCGACAATCGCATAATTTTTGGTGGCGAAGACACAACTTACAAAGACGAGCCAATAAATGAAAAACTGGCGCTAAAAAAATACGACAAACTGCTTAAAGACTTAAAAACGCTGTTTCCTAAATACAAAGACAAAATACAAACCGAATATGCATTTTGTGGAGTTTTTGCACAAACTGACAATAATTTGGGCATTATAGGAAAAAGCATTAATCCAAACATTATGTATTTTAGCAGTTGTGGTGCAAATGGAATAATAAACACGTTTTGTGGAGTGCGCATAATTCAAGACATTTTGTGTGGAAGGCAAAACCCATTGCAAGACTTGTTTTCGCCAACCAGAAACCTTAAAAACTAGGTTAAACTTAATTGAGATATAATCTCAAACAAAAGAAGAATAAAACTTTGTTAATATTATTTTGGCAAAGTTTAAAAGCCAATTTGGCAAAATTATGTTAATAGTTAATTTGGTTAAAACCATTCACATGGTCAATTAGCCAATATTAAGTAAAAACAGCAAAATAGATGATTAAACCTTAATATTAAAAAACGCCATTGGCGTTTTTTTGTTAAAATGAGATTAAATATCAACAAATTATATATTTTTAAATTTTTAACAAAGTGATAAATGCTTCGCTTGGGATTTGAACACTGCCAATTTGTCGCATTCGCTTTTTGCCTTTCTTTTGTTTTTCCAAAAGTTTTTTCTTGCGTGTTATATCTCCACCATAACACTTTGCCAAAACATCTTTTCGCAGTGCCTTAACTGTTTCTCTTGCAATAATCTTGCCACCAATGGCTGCTTGAATTGGAATTTCAAACATCTGCCTTGGCAAGATTTCTTTTAGTTTTTCGGTTATTGCCCTGCCACGATTGTATGCTTTGTCTTTGTGAACAATTATGGAAAGTGCGTCACATGTGTCGCCATTTAAAAGTATATCTAGCTTAACAAGGTCGCTTTGTCTGTAACTTGTAACTTGATAGTCCAAACTTGCATAACCCTTGCTTCTGCTTTTTAAACTGTCAAAAAAGTCATAGATGATTTCGTTTAGTGGCATTTCAAAAATCAAATGCACGCGTTTTGGGTCAATGTATTTTAAGTCTTTTTGAATGCCACGTTTTTCTATGCACAAATCCATAAGTGAGCCAACATATTCGGGTGGTGTGAAGATGTTAACATCGCACCATGGCTCCTCTATTTCTTCAATTTCTTGTGCTTTTGGCAGGTTGACTGGGTTGGAAATTTCCAAAACTTCGCCGTTTGTTTTTAACACTTTATATTTAACACTTGGCGAAGTTGTTATGATGTCTAGGTCAAACTCTCTTTCCAATCTTTCTTGTATGATTTCCATGTGCAGTAGCCCCAAAAAGCCACATCTAAAACCAAAGCCCAAGGCTTCACTTGTCTCTGGCTCATAACTTAAACTGCTGTCATTTAACTTTAATTTTTCCAAAGCAGTTTTAAGTTCTTCATACTTGCTTCCGTCTTCCAAAAATATTCCACAAAAAACCATTGGAACGGCTTCTTTGTAGCCTGCAAGTGGCTTGTCTATTGGTTGGTCAACCCTAAAAATTGTGTCGCCAACTTTTGTGTCGCTAACTTGTTTTATGCTGGCAGTTATGTAGCCAACTTCACCAGCACTTAACACAGGGGCGCTGACAGGCTTTGGTTCAAAGTAGCCAACTTCTACAACATCATAAGTTTTGCCCGTTGAAAACATCTTAATTTTGTCACCTGCTTTAACAGTGCCATCTTTTATGCGAACAAGACAAACTGCGCCCTTGTAGTTATCATAATAACTATCAAAAATAAGTGCTTTTAGTGGGGCATTTTGGTCGCCTTTTGGTGCTGGAATGTCTGTGACAATTCGTTGCAATACTTCGTCTATGTTCGTGCCATTTTTTGCGCTGACTTTTGGTGCACTTTTGCCGTCTAAACCAATTATGTCTTCAATTTCTTTTTCGGTGTTTGGTATGTCGGCACTTTGCAGGTCAATTTTGTTAATGACGGGCAAGATTTCCAAATTGTTATCAAGCGCCAAATAAAGATTTGCAAGTGTTTGTGCTTCAACGCCTTGCGTTGCATCAACAATTAAAATTGCACCTTCGCAAGCGGCTAAACTTCGGCTAACTTCATATGAAAAGTCAACATGTCCCGGGGTGTCTATCAAGTTTAACTCATATTGCTGTCCGTCAAACTCATAGTTCATTTTTGTTGGAGTGAGTTTTATGGTTATGCCACGCTCTTTTTCTAGTTCCATATTATCTAAAAGTTGCGCTTCCATATCTCTTTTTGCCACAGTGCCAGTTTGCTCAATAAGTCTGTCGGCAAGGGTGCTTTTTCCGTGGTCAATATGTGCAATTATGCAAAAGTTGCGAATGTTTGATTGTTTTGCCATTTTGTCTCCTATAATTTAAACATCTGTCATATTATAATAAAAAAAACAAAAATAATCAACTAAAGTTAAAACAAACGGATTTTTATGTTGCCTTTCAAGTTGTTTTGACACTTAATTTAAAAAAAATTTGAGATAATTTTTTGATTTTTAAACATTTGACGATTGTAGTTAAAAGTTTTAAAAAACTATCTTATCATTTTTTAGTTTTTATTTGCAAGTGCTTTTAATTTTTTCAAATTTTTTGTTTAATTGACTGGGCTGTTGTGTGTTGTCTGCCATTTTTTCTTGCATTATAACAAAGAGTTGTGATATAATAAATTAAATAAAAATTTGGAGAATTTATGGAACAATCACAATCTAAAGCAAAAAAACCAACGCAACAAAACATAAAAAAATGCTCAGATAATAAAGCAAAAAAAACCGCCGAAAACAAAACAGCAAAAAAAGAAGTTAATAAAAACACAGATAACAAAACAACAAAAGAAGAAGTTAAAAAGGAATATTTTGGCCACAAAGAAGATGCAGACATTTGGCAAAGTTTTTTGGTTAACAAATTAATTGCACATCGTGGCGTGCATAACAAAGATGTGCCAGAAAACAGCCTTTTGGCATTTGAAAAAGCCATTGAAAAAGGTTATGCAATTGAACTTGATGTAAACCCCTTGGCAGATGGCACGCCAGTTGTGTTTCATGACAGCAAAATGAGCAGAATGACAGGCAAAGACAAATACATTCAAAATTTAACAAAAGAAGAATTATCACAAATCACACTTTTAAATTCAACTGAAAAAATTCCAACCTTAAAAGAAGTTTTAAAATTTGTTAACGGCAAAACTCCCCTATTGATTGAAATAAAAAACCAAGAAAAAGTTGGTGACTTGGAAAAACAAGTTTGGGAGCTTTTAAAAGATTATAAGGGCGAATATGCAATTCAAAGTTTTAACCCTTTTACGCTAAAATGGTTTTATGACAATGCACCAAAGGTTTGGCGTGGTCAACTATC
>JBJFDJ010000038.1:0-1355 GCA_051889975.1 Christensenellales bacterium | reverse complement strand
GTTTTGATAAAAATTAGTTTTTATTTTTGTCAAACACTTTTTTGCGTTTCATATCTTTTTCGTCACCATTTTTGCTTGGTGTGTAATAAATTTTGCCTTCTAACTCTTTTGGCATATATTGTTGATAAACGTAGCCACCAAAATCGTGTGGATATTTGTAACTTCCAGTGCCATCGTCATTTGTTGATGGGTGATTTTTAAGTGCGTTTGGAATTGTTACTGTTTTTAAGTTTTGTGCATCTGCCATTGCCAAATTTCTTGCAACAATAACGCTGTTTGACTTTGGACTTTCGCAGGCATAAATGATTGCGTGAGTGAGTGGAATCAATCCTTCTGGCACGCCCATATTTTGATATGCCGTCATGGCAGAAACTGCAACCACAAGTGCATTTGAGTTTGCCATGCCAATATCTTCACTGCAATGTGCAATGAGCCTTCGACAAACAATAAGTGGGTCAACGCCACTTTCTATCATTCTAAACGCATAAAACAGGGCGCTGTCTGCATCACTACCCCTTATGCTCTTGCAAAATGCCGACAACATGTCGTAGTATTCATTTTCGTCCAAACTCATTATTTTTTGTTCTAGACAATCACAAATCAAATTTTTGTCAATGACAATTTTGCCATCAACTAACCTGCCTGTTGTGCTTGCAAGTTCAAGCGTGTTAAGTGCTTTTCTAACATCTCCACCAGTTGCAAAAGCAAGATAGTCAAGTGCGTCAGGCTTGATGTCAACATTTAAATCAGCAAGCCCCTTTTTTGAACTTATTGCATTTAATACAGCCAATTTAACATCATTTTTTGACAGTGGTTTAAACTCAAAAACCCTGCATCTGCTAACAATTGCCCTTGTCATACTTGTGTATGGATTTTCAGTTGTGCTTCCAATAAAAATTATGCTTCCGTTTTCAACGGCTTCCAAAACGCTGTCACTTTGTGCTTTATTCCACCTGTGGCATTCGTCCAAAAGCAAATATGTGCGTTTGCCATATAGTTGCAAGTTTGTTTTTGCCTCGGCAATCACTTCTTTTGCATCGCCAACACCACTTGAAATTGCATTTAATTTTTTGAATATTGCACCACTTGTGTTTGCAATGATGTTTGCAAGTGTTGTTTTGCCAGTGCCCGGTGGGCCATAGAAAATACAACTACCCAAAGTGCCGTTTTTGATTGCCTTTTCAATAACTCCACCTTTTTTTACAATATGCTCTTGCCCAACAAATTCGTCTAGGGTTGTAGGTCTAACCCTATCGGCAAGTGGAGCATATTTTTTTGTGTCACCAAATAAATTAAAATTGTCCATAATTTAATTATAACAAAACAACAAAAATAAGTAAAGCAACAAAAAGGTT
>JBJFDJ010000037.1:0-6532 GCA_051889975.1 Christensenellales bacterium | reverse complement strand
TTGCAACCAATATAAATTTTTTTATGTTAAAAATTCCCCATTGAGTGCAAACACATGCTTGTTCGCCATTTTTTAAGTTTAAAATGTCGCTATCATCAGTGAAATATCTTTTCTTGTAGTCTGTGATTTTTTTAACTGCATCAAATCTTTCCACAACCATTCTTGAACCTTGCAATGTTTTGTCAAAAATTTGTTGCAGGTCACTCAAAGTTGGATTGTTTTGTTTTGTATATTCTTTTATTACATTAAGGACCAATCTGTTTTTTGGAAGCACTTTGCCATTAAACATATATTTTGTTTTATCCCTGTTGGAATTATTATCTTGCTTATCCTCATTGTTTGTTTTGGCATTGACATTAAGAAGCTCCTCCAAAACTTTAATCCTTTGCTTTAATATTTTTATTTCTTCTTCTATATCCATATTATATTTATATCAATAATATAAAAAAAAATCAAATAAATCAAACAAAAACTTGCAAAATCTTAAAAAACTTAAAAAAACTTAAAAAAACTTTAAAAAACTATTTACAAACCAAAAAAGTTGTGTTATACTGTTGCTGAATTTAAAAAAGGAAGGTATATTTATGAAACTTATAACAACAGTGGCAGGTATAATCTATAATGAAAAAGGTGAGATTTTATGCACAAAAAGAGATAAAGGCAAATATGACTATGTATCTTTAAAGTGGGAATTCCCAGGTGGAAAAATGGAAGCAAATGAAACAGAAGTTCAAACACTTGCCAGAGAGCTTAAAGAAGAGTTGGAAATTGAAGTGGAAATTGGCGATAAGTATTATCAAGTGGAGCATGATTATCCAGATTTTCATTTATCAATGGCAGTTTATGTTTGCAAAATGATTAGTAAAGAATTTAAAATGAATGTGCATAAAGATATTGCATGGCTAAAGCCACAAGATATGCTTAAATTGGATTGGGCAAAAGCAGATTTGCCAGTTGCAGAAAAAATTTATAACAAAAGCAAATAGATTAATCAACATAAAATTTTACAATACGGAATTAATATGGAAAATAAAAATAGAGATTTTATAGTAAATAATTTGCAACAACTAAAAAGCATTTTGCTTGATGATTGTTGTGATAGCACTTTAAACATATCTTTGGTTGATGAAAACAATCATTATGTCAAAGGAAAAATCAAGTTTTTAATGTCAATAGACAAAACGAACATTGAACTTTTAAAACAAAAAATTAACACAATAAATTTTTATGTTCCCTATGAAAAAATACCATATACAATCTTTTTGCAATTATCAAAATTTTATAGTGCCGTTAAAAGCAATATTAATTGCAATGTGATAGTAAATCATACATATCGTGATTATAAAATAGAGTATAAAGACAAAAAGTTGTGGGACTTTAAAACTATAAAAAAATGTAATAATTATATTTATGACATTTGCAAAACAATTAAAAGAGCAAACTTATCACCAGCAGAAGCTCTTGCATACATACATCAACAAGTTTCAACAGTTGCCAATTATTCAATGTCTGATGTTCCAAGTTGGAATTCTTGTGACCAATATTTTGCAGGAGCATTTTTGCCAAAACCAGAATTTGTTTGCACAGGTTATAGTTCTTTGATGAAAGAAATCATTGATGAACTAAATATGGAAGAATTAAGTTGCGAATTGATTGAGATGGATTGTTATAATTATTTCAAACAAAAATTAGAAAGCCATACAAGGTTAATGGTTGAGTTAAAAGATAAAAAATACGCTTTGGATAGAACGGTTTTTGATGATGCCACTTGGGACAATGACAGTGAAAGCAAATATCCCAAATATGCACATTTTCTTATGCCAATGAGTTGCCACGAAGAAGATATGAGCATCTACGACTATTCAAATTTTAAATTGTTAACAAAATCAGGGCAGAAAAACGAAATTAAACTTGTTTCATATTATATTCATTATAATTATTTGCTTAAAAAAAATTTGCCACTAGAACAAGAAATTATAGAAGCAATAGAATTTAATATGCTTTTAAAAACAGAAAAAAATAAAGATTTTAATAGCATATATCAAAAACTAAAAGCAATGGCAAAGATATCATATAATGAACAACAAGAAAGAAAATACAAGGGAACGCTAAACAGTGAAAGTTTAAAACTTTCTTGCAAAGATTGTTTTAAATTATATTCAAAACAAATGTTAAAAGAAAAACAAAAAAACACTGCCATCACCGAATTAATTTAATGGTTTTGTCACATTTTAAGCTCAAAATACATTTAACGATAAATTTTTTAAAATTTTACCAATTTTTTTAATTATTTGACAATAATTATTGGAGTTGGTAAAATTTTTATATAGAAAGGTATTTATGAAAAAACCTATTAATGTTGAAGCGTATAAGCGCATTCATGAAAACAGCCAATTGGCTTTTTGTATAGTTCAAACCATCAATAATGAAGATAGAGTTGTTGATTTTTCGTTTGTTTATGCAAACCCTGCGCTATCAAAACTTTGCAATGTATCTTTAAAAAAACTTTATGAAAAACCATTTTATCAATTGTTTCCAAACTGCGATGTTAACATATTAAACAGCATAATTAAATCATTAGACAACCAAAAAACCGAAGAATTGCAAATATTGATAAACGGCTCCGAAAAATTATTTAATGCAATTATATATCCTATTTGTGATAACATATGCGCCATAATTATTCAGGACTATTCTGAGTATAACTATAAAATAAAAGAAAATAAGTTTTTGCAAAACACGCTCAAAGAAGTCAGACAAGCCAACCACGTTTTTACAAAAATTGAAAAACTTTTTGGCAGGTTTGTGTTGCTGGATTTTGAAAATGATACATATCAATTTTTAGGCAATGTTGCACCATACAAAAATTTAATTGCACCAAGTGGCAAATACAACAAATTTATTAAACAAGTAATAAATATGTTGTATGAAGACAAAGAATATATTAACAAAATCTTACAAAAAGAGTATTTGGTTAAATATTTTGATAATGAAAATAAAATTTTTTCATTTATTATTCATATTTCAAGAGACGAAGAAAAGTATGAAAATTGTAGCATATTGCCCATCAAGTTTGATGGCACAACTTGCAGTCAAGCAATTCTCACTCAACAAGATATCACTAGCATCATAAAAGAACGAAAAAACAATGAAATTATTTTACGCGAAGCAGTTAAAAGTGCAAAACTTGCAAATGATGCAAAATCCATTTTTCTTTCAAACATTTCACACGACTTGCGCACGCCTTTAAACACCATACTGGGTATGTCAACCATTGCACAACTCAATATAAATGACACTTCATCTGTGCTTGCTTGTTTGGATAAAATTAATATTGCCGGCAATCATCTTTTGCAAATTATAAATCAAATTTTGGATATGGCAAAAATTGAAAAGTGTAAAGAAATATTAAATAATGCGCCATTTTCAATGAAAGAATGCATAAACGAGATTGTATCAATTGTTTCTCCAATCTGCAAAACAAAAAATATTTCATTAAAATTATTGGAAGATTTTTCAACAGACAATGTTTTTGGGGATTTTTTAAAATTAAAACGTATGTTGTTAAATTTGCTCGACAATGCTATAAAATTCACAAAAGAAAATGGCAACATTGTATTTCATATTATTGAAAAAAGTTCGCAAATTGACGAGTTTGATTGTTTTCAGTTTGTTATCAAAGATGACGGCATTGGCATGGAGCAAGATTTTGTTAAGCACATCTTTGAGCCTTTTGCGCGTGAAAAACACAACTATTCGCCAATCATTGACGGAGTGGGGCTTGGAATGTCTATTGCTCAAAACACTGCACAACTTATGAAAGGCGACATTGAAGTTGACTCTGAAATTGGAAAGGGCACAACCATAAATGTAACTATTTATTTAAAAAAATGCAAAAATCCTATTAAAATTGACAAACAGGTTGATGTTGAGCAAAAGTTATCTCCTAAAAAAATTTTATTGGTTGAAGACAATGAGCTAAACATTGAGGTGGCAAAAACACTGTTTGAAAGCCTTGGACATTTTGTGGTAACTTGCAAAAATGGTCAGGAAGCAATAGATGCAATGCTAAATCAAAAAGATTATTATTACGACATCATTTTTATGGACATAAGAATGCCTGTGATGGATGGTTATCAAACTTCAAATAGCATAAGAAATCTCCCAATAAAAAACTCAAAAACCATACCAATAATTGCAATGACGGCAGACGCATTTGTTGAAAATATTCACCACGCAAAAAAATCAGGTATGAACGACTTTTTGCCAAAACCAATTTCACTTAAAGAAATTAAACGAATTTTGATTAAATTTTTATCATAATACAAAACGACATATTTCGACACTTTAAATCAAAAAAACAAGTTGAACCAAATCAATGGCAGTGATATAATTATATATAAAAGGAGCAAAATTTAAAACGAATGATAAAAGTTGTCATTATTGAAGATAATGCCATTATATCTCAAATGATAAATGATTTATTAAGTGAACAAGATGATATTGAAGTGGTGGAAACTTGTTCAAACGGAATTGATGGGATGAATGCCGTTGACAAAACAAATCCCGATGTGGTTATTTTGGATATCATTATGCCAGAATGCGATGGCTTTACGGTTATTAAAACAGAAAAATTAAAACACCCCGAGTGTAAGTTTATTGTATTAAGCAGTCTTAATCAAGACGAATTTGTAACAAAAGCATTGCAAGCAGGTGCGTCTTATTACATAATGAAACCTTTTCAAAAATCTGTTTTGATAGAAAGAATATATGATGTTTGCAAAACAAAAAGTGAGTTAAAGCGTTATCAACAAACTCAAAAATCAGCCAAACTTGACGAAAAACCTGTTTCAAACGATGAAAAAGAACAAAAACTGTTAAATGTTAAACTTTCAACTTTGCTTATGACTGTTGGCATACCTGCAAACGCACAGGGTTATCAATATTTGCGTTCGGCAATTATTTCAGTTTTTCAACACCCAGATTATACAAATGCAATAACCAAACAACTATATCCAATTGTGGCAAAACAATTTGATACCACTCCTGCCAGAGTAGAGCGCTCAATTAGGCACGCAATTGAAATTGCATGGAACAGGGGCAAAATTGATAAAATAAATGGCGTGTTTGGCATAGAATTGTTTGGCAAATATGACAAGCCTACAAATGGCGAATTAATAGCTCTAATGGCAGATAAGTTGATGCTTGAAAGTGAATAAAAAAATCAGGAATGCTCCTGATTTTTTATTAATAATTTAAAATTAACAACCTTCAAAGTTTGCATTTTTTATGGTTTGAATTATTAAATTGTATTCATTATTTAAAAGTTGCCAAATTTCATCGTAATTTTTATTTTGCTTTAAACACAACACAAATTGTTCTGTTAATTTTTTAAGTTTGTTAAAATCCAATACCGAGCAAACACCTTTTAATGTGTGAGCATCAAAATTTGCTTTTTCAAAATTTTTATTTTTAACATCTTCTTTAAGCATTTCAAATGTTGGGTCATCTAAAAATTTAACTATAAATTTTTTAACAAAAGATTTTTCACCCAATCTTTCTAATACATTTTCTGCACTCCCACCAATTTTATTGTAAAATTCTTCTATTGACATAATAACCTCATTTCATTTGTAATATCTTTAAAAAATATTTTTGCAAACTCTTGTCTCGGCAAAACATAAAAAATATTAAAATACAAAAACTGATAATTTTTTGTAAAAAACTCACAAATAGACGCACAAAATCATCAAAAATTTCAAACAAATTAAAAACAAAACATTTTTGGCGGCATTTTTAAATCAAAAAAGTGAATTATTTGTTATTTTGCTTTTATTTGTTGTTTGCAACAAATTTTTGTATTTTTTGTTTTACCAAATCAAATTTTTCTTTGTTAAATACATAGCTGTGTCTTGGTTTTACAAAATTTTCCGAACCACGTTTTTCATTTGCATATCTAGGAATCAATTGAATATGATAGTGGTTCATTGGCCCATCACTCATTGTGCACAAATAAACTCTTTCACAAACAAAAACTTCTTTTATAATAATCATAAGTTGCTTTGCAAATTTAATAATTTTGATGTTTATTTCATCTGTTGCTTCTGCCATATCGTGATAGTGCTCTTTGGGTGCAATTATCATGTGTCCATCTGCTCTTGGATTGGCAACAAATGAACATTCTATATCATCATCTTCAAAAACTTTTAACAAAGCATCATCGCCATAAACCGAATTGTTGGTTTGCTTGTTAAAGCAAGTTGGGCATATGCCACAATCTGTTAAATCTTTTGCCGAAAATCCCAAATACTTTTTTATTTGCTCTTGGTTATAAATTAACATGAGTTCATACTCCTTTAAAACATTTGTATAAATTATAACATTCAAATCACCTAAATCACAACCAATTATTGTTTTTTAACAAAATAAATAAAAAATTTATATTTAAGCTTTTGTGGTGTAATCCTCGCATTTAGCCAACATTTTTAACTCTAAAACTGAAAAAGGATTTCTTTTTTGCCTGTGTATGTAT
>JBJFDJ010000036.1:0-6657 GCA_051889975.1 Christensenellales bacterium | reverse complement strand
ACAAACAATATTTACAAAATTTATTTAAAAATAGAAGAAGATGTTATTGTTGATGCAACTTTTAAAACTTTTTCAAACGCTTATGGAATTGCAGTTTGTAGTGTTTTAACACAAATGTTAAAAGGCAAATCTTTGCTTGAAGCAAAACTTATCAACGAGCAAGATATCTTGGATAAAATTGGTAAAACTGACCAAGAAATTGAAATAATTAAAGATGTTTTGCAAACTTTAAACTTGTCTTTTGTTGACTATGACAAAAAACTTCAAAAAATGTTAAAACTTCAAAAAATTAATGGCTAATCATAAATAATTTTTTAACTTTTACACAAGTTATTTGTGTGGAGGGTGAAAATATGAATGATAATTTAATTTTTGGTCTTGCTTTAGGCTTTATTGCTGGCGCAATTTTAGTCCACAGCAATCAAAAAGCAAATCAAATGATTGAAGAAGGGAAAGAAAAAATCAAAGAAACTATTGATAAAATATAGTTTTTTATGATTAATTGTTTGTTTTTTTTCCGTTGTTATGTTAAAATTAACTTGAGGTTAATGTGAATAGGTTGTGTTTGGACATTGGTAAGGCAAGAATTGGCATTGCGTATAGTTATAGCACTCTTGCTTCTAACTTGGAAACTTTGTATTGCAAAAGTTGGACAAAAGACACAAACAAAATTGCAGAAATTGCACAAAAGTATTCGGCAGAAGAAATCATTGTTGGGCTTCCATTTAATATGGATGGCACCGAAAGTGAAATGTGCAATTATGTTAAACAATTTTGCAATATGTTAAAAACAAAGACCACGGCAAAAATAATTTTTGTTGATGAAAGATTAACTAGCATTGAAGCAGAAAATATCATGCATCAAGCAAATGTTAAAACATCAAAAAAGAAAGGGCTAATTGACCAAATTGCAGCAACAATAATCTTGCAAACCTATTTAGATGGGTTGAAATAAGGAGATGTTATGGAAGAAGAAAAAACAGTAAATGCTATTGATGCTTTGTTTGATGAAAACAATTCAGACAACATTGTTTTATACAATGAAAAGGAAGAACCAGTAGAATTTGAACAAGTTGCAATTATTCCACTTGATGAAGTAGTATATGCAATTTTAAAACCAACAGCAAAAATTGATGGTGTTAAAGATGATGAAGCATTTGCTTTTGAAATCATTGCCGGCGATAATGATGAAAGTTTGCGTTTGGTTGAAGATGAAAAGATAATTGACAAAGTTTTTGAAGAATACAACAAACTTGTTGATGAAGAAGAAAAGCAAGATTAATGTTTAAAAACACACTTAACTTTTTGTTATTTGTGTTTTTTTGTTGCAAATTATATAAAAATGCTTGAAATATATATTTGTTTATGTTAAAATAAATCGTTTCAAAAAAAAATACACACCTTATGTTATTTGCAAACCGTTGCCCAAAGGGTTGTTTGCAGAGTTTGAAGCATTTGGGAGGACTAAAAACAAGGAGGAAAATTTTTAATGTCAGTTATTTCAATGAAACAATTATTAGAAGCAGGTGTTCACTTTGGTCATCAAACAAGAAAGTGGAACCCAAAGATGGCAAGATACATTTTCACAAGCAGAAATGATATCCATGTTATCAATTTAGAGCAAACAGCAGAACTTATCGACAGCGCTTATGCTTATGTTAGAGATGCCGTTAAAGACGGAAAAACAGTTTTGTTTGTTGGCACAAAAAAACAAGCACAAGATGCTGTTAAAGAAGAAGCAGAAAGATGCGGTATGTATTATGTTAACAGCCGTTGGCTTGGTGGCACACTCACAAACTTTAAAACCATTCGTTCAAGAGTTGAAAAACTCAACAAATTAGACCAAATGGAAAAAACAGGTGAGTTTGATTTACTCCCTAAAAAAGAAGTTGCTGGTTTAAAAGCAGAAAAAGATAAGTTGGAAAAATTCCTTGGTGGTATCAAGGATATGACAAAACTTCCTGGTCTTATTTTTGTTGTTGACAGCAAAAAAGAAGCAATTTGTGTTAAAGAAGCAAAACTTTTGGGCATTCCAGTTGTTGGCCTTATTGATACAAACTGTGACCCAGATATGGTTGATGTTGTTATTCCTGGTAATGACGATGCAATCCGTTCTGTTAAACTTATTGCAAGTGCAATTGCAGATGCTGTTATAGAAGCAAAAGAAGGCGAAGAAGGTCTTGCTGCTCGCAAAAAAGCTGAAGAAGAAGCAAATGCAACAGAAGAAGCATCAACAGAAGAAATTAAAATGGAAGATGCTTTAACTGTTGAAGTTAAAGAAGAAAAAACAGAAGAAGAAGCACCAGCAAAGGCAAAAAGAGCAAAAAAATCAGCAAAATAATTAATTAGGAGTTTTTTATGGCAGTTTCAACTGAAGATATTAAATTATTAAGAGAAAGAACAGGTGCAGGCATTATGGACTGCAAAAATGCTTTGATTAAAGCAGAAAACAACATTGATAAAGCTGTTGAAATTTTAAGAGAAGCAGGCATTGCCAAAGCAGCAAAAAAGGCAAATCGCATTGCTGCCGAAGGTTTGGTGCACTCATACATTCATATGGGTGGAAAAATTGGCGTGCTTGTAGAAGTTAATTGCGAAACAGACTTTGTTGCAAAAAGTGAACCATTTGTTGAACTTGTAAAAGATATTGCACTTCAAATTGCAGCATCTAATCCAGAATATGTTTCAAGAGAACAAGTTCCAGCAGAAAGAGTTGAAAAAGAAAGAGAAATCTTAAAAGCTCAAGCACAAAATGAAGGCAAACCTGCACAAGTTATTGAAAGAATGCTTGAAGGCAGAATGAACAAATTCTATCAAGAAATTTGTCTTTTGGAACAAACATTTATTAAAAATCCAGATGTAACAATTCAACAACTTGTTAACAATGCAATCTTAAACATTGGTGAAAAAATAACAGTTAGAAGATTTGTTAGATATGAAATGGGCGAAGGTCTTGAAAAACGCAATGACAATTTTGCTGAAGAAGTTATGAGCCAAATTAAAAAATAAACTTTTTAAACATATTACAACAAGTAATATGTTTTTTTGTCTAAAACTTATAAACATTTAGATAATATTTAATTGCAATTTTAACAAAAAACAAGTAAAATATATTTGTATAAGGAGAATTTATGAGTTATTTATCAGTTGAAGAAATTTATGACGATTTTAAATTGGAAATAGAAAAGGCAAAAGAGCATTTGATAAGCGAATTTAATTCTATAAGAGCAGGTCGTGCAAATCCAAAAATTTTGGATAAAGTTATGGTTAATTATTATGGCTCTTTAACACCATTAAATCAAATGGCAAACATCACAACACCAGACCCACGTATGCTTATGATAAATGTTTGGGATACAAGTGCATTTAAAGATGTTTTAAAGGCAATTAACGAGGCAAATTTGGGCTTGACACCAAGCGATGACGGAAAGTCAATCAGGTTGGTTTTTCCAGTTCCAACACAAGAGAGAAGAAAGGAACTTGTTAAACAAGTTAAACAAGTGCAAGAAACAACAAAAATTGCTTTAAGAAATCAAAGAAGAGATGCGATGGACGCTGTTAAGCAACTTAAAAAGGACAATTTGATTACAGAAGATGGTCAAGCAAATGCCGAAAAAGAAGTTCAAAAGATTTTGGACAATGCCAATGCAGAAGTTGACAAATTGTCTTTAAACAAAGAACATGAAGTAATGGAAGTGTAATGGACTTAAAAGATTTAATTGGTCTTTCGCTAGAAACTGTTAAACATAAATTGGAGCAATGTTCAATAAAATATATTGTCACAGAAAATAGTGACTTACAAAAGAAATATGATACGTTATTGGTTGTTAACATCAAACAGATTGATGAGAATTTGGTTGAACTTACAACTGATAAGTTTTTGCTAGATATTTAGGAGATTTTATGAAACTATTTTCAAAGTTAAAAACGACTGTGGACAAAGATAGACTTCCAAGATGTGTTGCTTTTATTATAGATGGAAATGGCAGGTGGGCAACCGAAAGAAATATGCCACGGATGTATGGTCACAAGGCAGGAATTGATGCCGTGATTGAAACTATTAAAAACGCACAAGAAATTGGGCTGAAAGAGTTGATTTTCTTTTGTTTTTCAACAGAAAATTGGAACAGACCAAAACAAGAAGTTGATGGGTTGTTTGATTTGTTTAGAGAGTATTTAAACAATGATACAAATGAATATTCAAAAAAGAACATTAAGTTTAAAATGTGTGGCGAAAGGAAAAGTTTGCCACAAGACATTGTTAAAAAGGCAGAAACATTAGAAGATAAAACAAAAGACTGTGATGATATGACGGTTTGCTTATGTATAAATTATGGTGGCAGAAATGATATAGTAAATGCCGTGAATAAATGTTTAAAAGATGGGAAAAAAGATATTACCGAAGAAGAATTTAAGCATTATTTATACACAAGTGAACTCTCTGACCCAGACCTAATAATTAGAACAAGTGGAGAGCAGAGAATTAGTAATTTTTTACTTTATCAAATGGCATATTCGGAGTTATATTTTACCAAAACTTATTGGCCGGATTTTGATAAAAAAGAATTATTAAAAGCATTGCATGAATTTCAACAAAGGAATAGACGCTTTGGAGCGATTAAGGAGTAAAATATGTTAAAAAGATTGCTAACGGGAATAGTTATAGTATTGGCAACTGCAGGATTTTTTGCACTAAGATTTGTTAGTCCATACTTCTTTGATGTTTTTGTTTTGGCAATGGCTGTTGTTGGCACCTATGAAGTTTGTTCAGTTTTCAAAAAAAATAATAGGTTAAATGACACATACTTTGTTTTATCTTGTCCCGTAGTAATTTTTGTTACAATGATTTTAAGTGTTCATTTTAAGTTAAGCGAGATGCTTTATTTTGCAATAATTTTGGGCGAAGGTTTGGTGTTGACGCTAGTAATGTATATCAAAAACATTTGTTGCAAAAAATCTAACAACAAAATTATTTTAGAAAGCAATTTTGATGGCTCAGAAAAAAAATTTATTGCAAAAAAATTGAGTTTGGATATATTTTTGTTGTTTTATCCAGCGTTTCTACTTTCTGGAATGTTCTTTTTAAATCACATTGCTGATTTTGGACTTTTTGGTGGCGATGGAAATGTGTTGATTGGCATGATGTTACTGCTTATGTTGTTTGTTGCTACAATGTTTACAGACACAGGTGCTTATTTAATTGGCAGTGGCATTAGAGGACCAAAACTTTGCCCTAATATTAGCCCAAACAAAACAATAAGTGGCGCAATTGGTGGGCTTGTTAGTGGAATTTTGGGCAGTTTGCTTGTATATTTTATACTCAATTTTATACCAAGTTGTGCTGAAATTTTTGCAACAAACAATATTTCAATTTGGCTGTTTTTAATCTATGGTGTTTTTGCATCAATATTTACTCAAATTGGAGATATTTTTGCGTCATTAATCAAAAGAAAAAACAATGTAAAAGACTATGGCAACATTTTTCCGGGTCATGGTGGAGTGATGGACAGGGTTGATGGAATTTCATTTAACCTTGTTGTTACAATAATTTTTGCATTTATTATGTTTTTGTAAAAAGTTTTAGGGGTGACTTATTTTGTATATCTTATATTTATTACTTGCGCTTGTTATTTTGTTGACAATGGTAATGATACATGAATTTGGTCATTATTGTGCAGGTAAATTGTTAAAGTTTAAGATAAACGAATTTTCAATAGGCTTTGGAAAAAGTCTTTTTTCGCATAAGTCAAAAAAGACGGGGGAAGTTTTTAGTTTACGACTAGTTCCACTGGGTGGCTATTGTGCTTTTGAGGGCGAAGAAAATAGCAGTGATGATGCTGGTGCTTTTATGAAGCAAGCTCCATGGAAAAGGCTTATAGTTTTGTTTAGTGGAGCTTTTTTTAACATTTTGTCTGGCGTTCTTTTTAGCATTATTCTTTTGTGTGCAACTGGCTATGATATTCCACAAATTTATAGTGTGGATTCGGTTGCTGTTGTTACAAGTTCAACATTAAAAAATGATGACTTACTTGTTTCTGTTGATGGAGTAATGGCAAAAGATTTGACAGCACAAGACATAACGGCTTTTATAAAAAATGGCATAGAACAAAACACACTGGAACAAAAAGGCAGTTATGAAGTTGTTTACAGCAGAAACAATGAATATTTAAAAGAGAGCATCTTAGTTAGTTTTGAAACAAATTCAAACATCCAAAAAGGTGATGTCATACTTGAAGTTAACGGGACTAAAATTGACTTTATTTCAAACAATGTATTTTCATCTTTAATACAAAAAGCAGAAGGTGAAACTGCCGAGTTAACCATCAAAAGAGATGGCAATGTTATAAAAGAAACTGTCAACTTATTTAACTATGGCGTTGACGCTAGCACAAAGGTGATTGGTGTTAGGTCGGAGGCATATAAGTTTACGTTTGGCGAATCATTGCTTAGATGCGTGCCATTTACTTTTGGCCTTGCTTATAAAGTGCTTGAGAGTTTATGGCAACTAATAACTGGTCAACTGGGACTAAACGCAGTGGGTGGACCAATAACCACAATAACGACAATTGCAACTTTTACGCAAAACAATTTTGCAAGTTTCTTTATTTTGCTTCCACTTATTGCTGTTAACTTGGGTGTGTTTAACTTGTTGCCTAT
>JBJFDJ010000035.1:15137-27818 GCA_051889975.1 Christensenellales bacterium | reverse complement strand
TTTATCATGCCGAAATTGTTGCCTTAAAAAATGCTTGCAAAAAGTTAAACGATTGGCGCCTTAACGACTGCACTATGTATGTTACAATGGAGCCATGCGCCATGTGTGCTGGGGCAATAGTAAATCACAGATTAAAAAGAGTTGTTATTGGAATTACAGAGCCAAAATGTGGTGCTTGTGGCAGTGGCATTGATGTTTTAAACAACGACAGTTTAAACACAAAAACAGATGTTTTAAAAGGTGTTTGCCAAGACGAATGCAAAGCACTTTTACAAGATTTTTTTATTAAACGCCGAGAAGATAGTAAAAGGAGTAAATTATGTTAGAAACAGAAACAATTAATGCAAAAGAATTGATGGCAGATTTCAAGCAACAAGAAAACACCAGCAGTGATGTTTGTGCTGTCATCTTAAAAGTTGATAACTCAAAGTTTGGCACAACAAAAAAAAGTTATGACCTAAAACTTTTTGGCAAGACCATGACAGAATGGGTTGCAAACAGTGTTTATGACGCAAATATCAAATATGCAAACATAAGTTTCAACCAAGATTTTTTGCAGGAAGTTAAAAGAGTATGCGATTTAAATTGCAAATACACTTTTGTTTTGTTTAGCGACACACCACTTTTTTCAAGAAAAAGTTACTTGCAAATTTTGGACTATTTTAAAACAAAAAAGTTAAGTGCTTTAAAATTGACAAGGGGTTATGTTTTTGAAACTGACTATTTGTTAAAAACCGATAATATTCAAAATATTCAATCGCAATATTTTGAAGAAGAAGATTTTATGACTTGTTATAGTTTAAAGCAAACTGCAATAGTAAGCGATGTTTTAAAAAACAGGATTTTAACATATTTTTTAAACAATGGTGTTATCATAAATGACTTAAACAGTGTTAGCATTGACGCAGATTGCCAGTTAAACAGCGACTGCCAAATTGAGCAAAACGTTCAAATAAAAGGTGATAGTATTTTGGAAAACGGCGTTTTTGCTGGTGCTAACACAATAGTTAATAACAGCGTTATTTGCAAAAATTCAAAACTTAATGGCTGTGTTATAGAAAATTCATTTGTTGGCAGAAATTGTGTTATTGGCCACAACGCAACAGTTATTAACAACGCAAAAATAGAAGATGCTGTGATACTTCCACCAAATGTTGTTGTTGATGGTGTTGTTGTAAAACAAAGTGATGTTTTGCAAAGTTTTAAAGTTTACAAAAATAAATAAAAATAATTTTGTGTTTATGTTTTTTAAAGTGTAAAAATTATGCATTGTGCAAAAAACAACCAAAAGCAAAAACTGCAAATAACAAAAATAGTTTAAAATAAAATGATTTTGTTTTTTATTAAAGTTAAACATTTTTGTTTTTAAAAACATTATAAAAAAACAAAATTGCAAAAAAATTTTTTGTAAAAAAGGGAAATGATATGATTTTAATTGTTGGGTTGGGAAATTACGGCATTGAATACAACGGCACAAATCACAACAGTGGTTTTGCAGTTGTTGATAGGCTTGCAGACGAACTGGGCTTTGAGATAACAAAAAAGAGATGCAAATCTCTTATTTTTGAAGGCATTGTTTTGGGCGAAAAGATTGTTGTTGCAAAGCCATTAACATATATGAATTTAAGTGGCGAAGCAGTTTTGGAACTTGCAAATAGTTACAAGCCAGATAAAATTTTGATAGTATATGATGACATTGACCTTCCTTTTGGCACAATAAGATATCGCGCAAACGGAAGTGCTGGAACTCACAACGGCATGAGAAATATTGTTAAACTTTTGGGCACGACCGAAATCCCACGTTTAAGAATAGGCATAAAACCACAAGAAAAAATTTTTAATCTTGCCGATTATGTTTTGGGCAAAGTGCCAAAGCAATATAGAGATGACTTTGAAAATTCTGTTGAACTTGCCTATGAAAAAATTAAAGATTTTATTATAAAAAAGGGCAACATATAATGCACGATATATCAAATAATTTAATAGACAAAACACTGTATTCATTAAGGCATTCTTTAGAGCAAAAATCAAATTGCAGTGTTTTTGGGCTGTCTTTTGGTGAAAAGGCATATTTTTTGGCGTCACAAAAAAGACAAGTTGTGTTTGTTACAACAAGCATATTAGATGCTGACAAACTAAAAAAACAATTAAATAGTTTGGGCAAAAGCGTTCAAGTTATTTTTTTTAATCAAAACGAACTCTTAATTGGCACCAAAACCTATGGGCAAAATGTTGTTGATACAATAAGTTCACTTACAGCACTTTGCAATGGTGATGTTGATTGTTTAATTGTTTCGCCCGAAGTTTTAATGCAGAAATTTGCAAGCAAAACAGACTTTTTAAAAAGTTTGCTCACCATAAAAAAGGGCGGAACTATTAGTCAAAAACAATTGGGACAACATCTCATTAAACTAGGCTACAAAAAAGTTGACATTGTGCAAACTGTTGGCGAGTTTTCTGTGCGTGGCGACATTGTTGACATATTTAATTTTTGCGATGAATTGCCAACAAGAATTGATTTTTTTGACGATGAAATAGAACAGATTTCAAATTTTGGCGTTGACGATTTTAAAAAAATTAACAATTTAAAAGAGTTTACAATTGTGCCAACTTCAATTATTCCTTTTATTGAGAATAAATCCCAATTATTTGAAAAAGTTAAACAAGACTGTGAAAAGACAAAAAAGCAGTTGCAACCAAATGAACAAGTTATTTTATCCAGCAATTTTGAAGAGTTTAAACTGTATTTTGACAGCGACAATTTTGGATATATTAACAATTGGATATTTCCATTTTTAGACGATGTCTCATTTAAAAGTTATTTAAACAGCGATGCATTAATTGTATTTGATGATGTTAAACAAATTGTTGACAAAGTTAATGAGGCATATTTAGATTTTGAAAAAAATTATGATGCCTTAATTAAAACGGGCAACATTTTGCTTTGCCACAAAAACTATTTTGTTGATAAAACGAAAATATTTGATTTTAACAATCAACTTTTAAGTTTTCAACAAATAACAACGGCAAATCGTATTTTTAACCCAGATGAAGTTTTAAGTTTTAAATCCAGTGCGCAAACTTTATACAATGGCAACTTTAATTTGCTGGTTGAAGACATAAATTATTATTTAGAATTTAAAAACACTGTCATAATTTTTGCAAAAGACAAATATCAGGCAGAGTATCTTTTAAAATTTTTATCATCTGCTGGCATAAAGTGCGAAATAACTGATTTTGACAAAACATCATATGGGCAAGTGAACATTGTTGCAAAGTATGTTCCATTTGGTGCAATTTTTGTTGAAGACCACCTTGTTTTAATTGGCAGTGATGAGTTAAAGCAACAGACAAAAAAACAAGCAAAAATTTCAACTGGCAACAAAAAAGAAGAATTCACTTTGCCAAAGATTGGCGATTATGTTGTACACGAAACTTTTGGCGTTGGGCTGTGCACTGGCATTCAAAAATTAAAATTTACTGACTACGAAAAAGATTATATTATTTTGCAATATGATGGTGGTGACAAATTATATCTGCCAACCGAACAAATTGGCTTAATTTCTGGCTATGTTGCAGGTGGCAAAACACCAAAGTTAAACAAACTTGGCACAAAAGACTTTGAAAAAACAAAAGAAAAAGTTAAAGCAAGTTTAAAAGAGTTGGCGTTTGACCTTATCAAGTTATACAGCCAAAGACAACACGCAAAGGGCTACACCTTTGAACTTGACGAAAAACTTTTTGCAGAACTAGAAAATAGTTTTGCTTACACAACAACTTTGGACCAACAAACTGCCATAGAAGAAATAAAAAAAGATATGTGTAGCAACAAAATTATGGATAGGCTTGTGTGTGGAGATGTTGGCTATGGAAAAACAGAAGTTGCAATCAGGTCGGCATTTATATGTGCAATGAACAACAAGCAAGTTGCCTTTTTGGCACCAACAACTGTTTTAAGTCAACAGCACTTTAACACTGCAAAAGAAAGACTTGCAAAATTTGGCATTGAAGTTGAGTGTTTAAATCGTTTTAAAAGCAAAAAAGAACAAACTGACATCATAAAAAGACTTAAAGAAGGCAAAATTGATGTGATTTGTGGCACACACAGATTGCTTTCTAAAGATGTCGTTTTTAAAGATTTGGGTTTGCTCATTTTGGACGAAGAACAAAGGTTTGGGGTTGGAGATAAGGAAAAAATTAAAAATTTAAGAACAAATATTGATGTTTTAACCTTGTCTGCAACACCTATTCCACGAACACTTCACATGGGGCTTGTTGGCATAAGAGATATAAGCATAATTGCCTCTGCGCCAGAGGGCAGATTGCCTGTTCAAACAACTGTTACAGAGTTAAGTGACGGCTTGCTTGTGCAGGCCATAAACCGAGAGTTATCTCGTGGTGGACAAGTTTTGATAATTTATAACAGAGTTGAAACAATTTATGAGTTTGCACATCACATACAAAATCTTGTTGAAAAAGATGTTAAAATTGGTGTTGCGCATGGTCAAATGCCCGAAAAAGAACTGGAAAAACAAATTTTAAATTTGTATGAAGGCGAAACACAAATCCTTGTAAGCACCACTTTGATAGAAAATGGAGTTGATTTGCCAAATGCAAACACTCTTATAATAATTGATAGTGACAAACTTGGGTTGAGCCAGTTGTATCAATTAAAGGGACGAGTTGGCAGAAGCAAAAATTTGGGCTATGCATATTTCACATACAACAAAGACAGGGTTTTGTCTGAGGACGCATACAAGCGCTTAAATGCAATCATGGAGTTTACTGAACTTGGCTCTGGGTTTAAGATTGCAATGCGAGATTTAGAGATTAGGGGCTGTGGCAACATTTTGGGCGTGGAGCAAAGTGGTCACATGGCAAAAGTTGGATATGATATGTATTGCAAAATTTTAAATGAAGCAGTGCAAGAGATAAAAGGTCAAAGCAAAAAGGAATACAAAGACATCAAACTTGATGTTGCAATAGATAGTTTTATCCCAGAAAATTTCATCACTCAAAGTGACGAAAGGTTTAAAATTTACACCAGTTTAAAACAAATAAACAGCGAAGAAAAACGGCAAGCCGTTTTAGGTGAAATACAAGAGAGTTTTGGCAAGTTGCCTGAAGAACTTCAAAACCTGTCTTATGTTGCACTTTTGCGAAATTTGGCGCGAGAGTTTGACGTCAAACGCATCAGCATTGATAGACAGCGCTGTCAAGCAGAGTATTATGTTAAAGACGATATGGTGAAAAAATGTTTTGCTGACGCCTTAAAACAAAAAGATGTGGGCGTGTATTATTCACAAACTGGCTCAATAGTTAATTTTATGTTAAGCGAGTTTTCTGTTAAACGAAAGTTAACACTTTTGTGTGAAATATATGAACTTGCTCTCAATTTAAAAAATAAAAGCGAAAGTAAATCAAAAAAATAAAAATCTCTTGTAATTATTTGCTTTTAGTTGGCAAATATTATATAATAAAAAGTAATTGTGAGCACTTGCTCATTATTTTGGACTTATTTTAAAATTGGAGAATTAATTGTGAAAAAATTTGCAAAAATACTTTTATGTTTGCTTTTAACTTGCAGTTTTGCTTTAACAGGTTGCAGTTTGGTGCAAAAAAACACTGCAAGATATTTAAACAAGGCAGTTGCAACTGTTGGCAATGATATAACAATAACAATGCAAGACTTGTTAAACGGCTACAACAATTATGGATATCAATATGTGCAATATTATGGCTACACGCAAGAAAAAGCCTTTAACACAGTTCTTGATAACTTGATTGACCGAAAACTCTTGCTTGAAGAAGCAAAAAAACATATCGTGATTGAAGATAATGTTGTATATTATTTAACATTTGATGACAATGGCAATGAAACTGATAGACGAGTTATTTTTAACAAAAATGTTTGGCAAAATGATTTGCTTGAAGAAACTTACAACAACATCAATGAACAAATTGCAACTTTTGAAAAAACTGTTAGAAAAGAACTTAATATAGACGAAGAAGAAACAGAAGAAGCCAAAGAAGAAGAACCAGATTTTGACCCATACAAGCCATACGAAAAAACAGTTAAATATGAAGATGGCGTTTGGTCTGTTATTTATGATGAATTAGAGCCAGCCGAAGAACTTATGGGCGATTTCATTCAAAAAGAAACTGGCAACAAACAAGTTAGTGAAATTGCATACAAAAGATATATCAAAACAATAATTGCAAATCAAAAAGAACTTGGAAATAGCGTAAACGAACAAACAGCACTTCAAGCCGAAATAGACCGAATTTACAAAATTGTTGAAGAAAATAAATACATTTCAGTTTTTGAAGAACAATTTGAAAAGACACAAGCCCTAGATAGTGCATTTAACAAACGAGTTGTAGATTATTACAAAAATCTTGTTTTGTCTAGCAATGAAAAATATAAGTTGCTTGGCAAAGAAGGTTATGCTCAATATGTAAAAGATATGCAAGACGATGCAAGCGCAGTTTATTATCACCCTTATGGCGAAAAGTTTGTAAATGTTTCGCATGTGCTCATAAAACTATCAGATGAGCAACTTGCCGAAATAAAAGAACTTGATGCAAAACTTTCTACGGGCGAAATTGGTCAACAACAAAGAGATGAAGAATATCAAAAGATACTAGAAAAAACTGTTGTTCACGCGCGTGATGAAAAGGGCTTTGAAACTGATGTTACAAAAACAGTTGCCGAAGTTTATGCCGAAATAAATGCCGAACTTGCAAAATATGACACTGTTGAAGAAAAGGCAATTGCATTTAACAAGTTTATTTACAAATATGGTCAAGACGAAGGCGTTATTAATGCAGAAAAATATTATGTTGTTAATTTAGACACCGAAGTTGAAGACAAAATGGTTAAAAATTTTGCTGACAAATCGCGAGAGCTTTATGCCTTAAACAATCAAGGTGGCAATCTTTCGGAACCAGTTTTTGTTGAAAGTAGCAATTACAGTGGCTATCACATAATTTTTAATGCTGGTGGCGTAAGCAGTGATTTAACAATAGAACAAGTTAATGGTTTAACAAGTGACTATGCTGGCAATTTGTATAGCAAAAAAATAATGCTTGGCACAGAAAAAACATATTATGATTTAATCTTTGACAAACTTACAAGGTCAGACTACACAAAATACAAAAATAGCATTGTTGAAACAGCAAAAAACAACATTGAAATTGTTATTTATAGCAACAGAATAAAAGAGTTGTATTAAAAAAATTTTATCGCAAGATAAAATTTTTTTATTTGCATTTTTTAACCTTATGTTTATTTGACTTATTTGGTTTAAAGTGATATGCTTAAATCATTAAGGTTATAAATATGGCAGAATTAAAAAACGCAAAAAAAATTTTAAAAAATAAGCAATTAAAATGCTTGCGTTTTTTTGTGCCTAAAAAAACAAAATCTGTTGCCATAAAAACAGATGGCAAAACAAAATATAAAAAAGTTAAAACAGGTTTAACATTGGCTCAACTTAAGGTTGTAAAAAAATATAGGCATTGTTATTTTTCAAAAGAACTTAGCCACAAAAAAGCCGAACAAAAAAAAGCAAAAAATCGCAAGTTGTTAAATATTGCAACTTTTGCAATAAACATTGTTGTTTTGGCAATCGTTTTAATTTGTTCGTTTGCTGGGCAAGAAGATAAGTCGCAAGTATTGTTTCCTGCAATTGACTGGCGTTGGATTGGTGGACTTGCTGGCATTGTTGCTTTGATTTATATTGTGGAAACAATAAAATATTTTATTCTTATTAAAAAATCCACAAAAAAATCACGCCCATATCTTTCTTACAAAGTTATGGCTCTTGGCAAATATTATGATGCAGTTACACCAATGAGCACAGGTGGTCAGCCTTTTCAAATGATGTATCTCAACAAAAGGGGCATCAAAGGTGATGTGGCAACAAGCATTCCTCTTGTTAAATATATGTTTTGGCAAATCACTTATGTTATAATTTGCAGTGTCATTTTAATCTATAATCAATTTTTTGCAGCAAATCCAACGCAAATATTTTCTACTGTTCTTGCGTGGATTGCAGTTTTGGCAAACTTGCTTATTTTGCTAACAGTTCTCTTTTTGTCTGTCAGCAAAAAAGTTGGGCCATTGGTCGTTATTTGGATATTAAAACTTGGCTCAAAACTTCACATTGTTAAAAACTATCGTGTTACATTCCGCAAGGTTATGCGCTTTGTTGTAAACTATCAAAAAACAATGAAGATGTTTGCAAAAAATATTTTTGTATTAATAACAGAACTTTTGCTTGCGGCTGCTGATACTTTGCTGTTTAACATAATTCCATATTTTATTTACAAGGCATTTGTGCCAACTGGCACACTTTCGGTTGTTGATATAATGGTTACATCTATCATTTGCAACTTAACAATTGGCTTTATTCCAACACCAGGCGCAAGTGGTGGTGCAGAAGCATTTTTTACTGCAATATTTGGTGGAATATTTAAGGGTAACTACTTTTGGCCAATGCTGGTTTGGAGAATATCAACATATTACATTAACCTCTTGCAAGGTTTGTTAGTTTTGGTCTATGACTTTTTAATTGGCAACAAAAAGGCAGAGAGACAAAAACTTAAAGAAATGGGCATAGAGCCAACCGAACCAACATTTAGAAAAACTCTTGCTGAAAACAGAGAAGCAATTAAAATCATTGAAAATCAAGAAGAAGATAAACTTGTTGTTTCAACATTTTTATCCAGCAAACTGCCAGACGAATCTGAAAAAGAAATCATTAAAGATGGCGACATAGTTTCACACGAAGAAATGCAAAAAGGAGTTTACCCTGCCGAACAAGTGTTAACTTCTGTTCGCTTGCGAGAAATTAAAAAACGAAAGCAAAAGAAAGTTAAAAAAGAAATCAAACAACAAAAAAAGATAAACAAAACAAACAAAAAGAAAAATAAATAATAAAAAACTGCAAGCAAATGTTTGCAGTTTTTTTATAAGATACAGCAAATATTACAAAGATAAATTCTTGTTGTTATGTTAAAATCTGACATAAACTTTTATTTTTTTTGGCGCGTGATATGATATAGTTTACATATGGCTGAAATTATTGTAAATGATAAAATAGAATTTGCGTATGTGTTAAATGATACACCTAACGAGTTGATAAAAGAACTTGAAAACAGATTTTTATATCAAAAAATTTTGGTGTTAGATGGCAAATATGAATTGAGTGATGAAATTGATTTTTTGATAAAAAAAGTTAAATGTGAATTTTTGGTCAAAAAAGATATAGACGATGTTTTGCAACTTGAAGACATTGCTTGCGTTATTGTTGTAAATTGCCACAACTTAAGATCTGTAAAAAAGATTTGCGCAAAATTCAACAAACCATATATAGTTGCATTGACAAAAATATATGATACTTCTGTTTTAAACAGTCAAATAATTGACATAGATAAACAAATTGTGCAGTGTCGTTACCCTTTGGGCGTTGTGTTGTTTAAGTCAAAAATATATAACAAAAAAGATTTTGTTTGCAAATTTATGTTGGAGTTTGTAAATTTTATGTTTGACAATATGCAAACAAAAATTGACAACTTGTTCTTTTTAAAATCCAGTGCATTTAGTGTGTTTAAACAAGACAATTTGCTAGAATCTATAAAAAACACAATCTTTAACAAAAATAATGAAGAACTCTTTAATCAAATAACAAAATTGTATTTGCTATTGTGCATAAAAAAGTCATCAAAACCCTTGTCACTTTTGGATAGGGTAACTGAACTCAGTGAAAATTATTTGATTGATGACAAATATAAAATAGAAGCAAAATATTTATTTCAATGCGTGCTTTGTGCAATTACAAAAAACTTTTTTGTTTTGTGGTCAAAAAAATTAAAATCCACGTTAGACATAAAAAAGCACCAAACATACATACAAAAATATAACTTAAAGTGTGATTTTAAAGCATCTTTGTTGCAAGAACAAAAAATTGAGTTTTTGCTTGATGAATTTAGGGAAAAGTTGATTGATTACACAGACGAACAGCTTTCTTTTTCCGAAAAAATAAAAGACATCATTGCAGACATAAATGTTGATTTTTTATATAACGTGTTTAACTTAAAATTTAAAAACCCATTAACCGACTTTATTTGTTTAGAGCCTGATTTGTATGATAAAAACAGCATTTTAAAAATATTAAGTGCAAATGGTCTGTTAAATTTTGATTTTTAAAACGCAAATATCAAATTATAATAAAATTATTGTTAAAAATTAATTTTTTTGGCAATAATTTTTTTTGTGAGAAAAGAAAAATTAAGATTTAGCATTTTTTGTTTGGTGATATTTTGCATTGTTAGTTTGCCAGTTAGTCAAATTGCCTTAATGGGATACGTTCCCAAAACAAGTTCAATATACAGTTTTTACACCACCGACAAAATTAGTTTTTTAGATAACACAAAAATTGTAAAAAACGGCAATGCGTGTATTGTCAGTTGCGATAGCAAACACGCAAGCACCGTCAAGGCGTCAATCAACAATATTTTGGGCGAAAGTATAACAATAAACAACCCAAATGATGATGTTTTAAAACAAATAAATGATTATATAAGCAAAAATGTTTTATATGATGAAAAACTTGATGGAACACAAATAATATATGGCTATGATAACACACTTAAAAACTTTGTTATGGTTGATGGGCAAAAGGTTAATTTTCAAGTGGCAATAAACAGCGATTATGTTGTAATTGGCTATCCATTAATTTTGGGAAGTTTTTAAAAAAAATTGTATAACAAAAAATATTTGGTCAATAATTTTGTCAAGGAGGAGTGATGGAAAACGAAATTAACAAGGAACAACCAAAAGGATTTATGTATTACTTAAAAAAATATTCTTACTATTTTGCATTGGCAGGTTTAATTTTATTTCTTTGCGTGGCGATTGTTTTAACAAGTGTGCTTTCAAACAAAGACAATCAAACAACGCCAACAGGTAGCACAGTTATCAGTTTTGATATGCCTGTTATGAATGCAACAATTTTAAAAGGCTATAGCGACACAGAACTTCAATATAACAAGGTGATGAATGTTTGGGAAACTCACAAGGCAATTGACTTTTATGCCGAAGTTGGTGCAAATGTGTATGCAGTTTATCCGGGCACAGTAACCAATATCACAACAAATCTTTTAGATGGCACTGTTATCACAATTGACCACGGCGATGGCTTGGTTACAACTTATGGCAGTTTGTCAAGTGATGTTAAAGTTGGTGTTGGCGATTTGATTGCCAAGGGTGATGTAATTGGAACAGCCAGCAACACAGCAACAAGTGAAACAACCTCTGATGGACAAGTTCATTTTGAAGTGTGGAAGGATGGCAATTTGGTAAATCCTTCAAATTATATCAATATTTCAGATAACAAATAATCTATGTTGTTCCAAGGCTTTGCAATTTGCAAAGCTTTTTTTAAAAAAATTAAAAAAATTTTATTTTTGTCAGTAAAATGTATGTGTTCAGCACCATAAAAATATTATCAAAATGCTTTACAATTGCAAAAAAAAGTTATATAATATAGATATCAAAAGTTGGAGGAAGATTATGTGTTACGAGAGAGTTAAACAACTTATTTGTGAACAACTTGGTAAATCACCTGACAAGGTTGACCTTAATACAAAAATAGTGGAAGACTTGGGTGCTGATAGTCTTGATGTTGTAGAAATGCTTATGGCTCTTGAAGATGAATATGGCATATCATTACCTGATGAAGTTGCTATGAAGTTGCAAACAGTTGGTGACATTGTTAACTACATTGATGAAAATACAAAATAAAAACCGCAAGGTTTGTTTAAACTGTGGACGTGTAAGTCTGCAGTTTTTTATTTTAAATAACAAATAAGCATAGTTAAATTTTAATAAATTAGATAAAATAAAACCGAAATTGTAAATTTGATTTAAATTTTTAATCGATATAACAGTTTGTAAGTTTAAAGATTTAGATGTTAAAACAATTGCCATTTAAGTTGTTAACAAAATTTTTGGTTAATTGCAACTGCAAAAAAAACGACTTAAACAACAAATCAATTTTTTAAAATATTTTGTCACACTTTGTCATTTTATAAATAATTTTTTCATAATATACCCCAAGAGGTGCTTTATGAAAAATATTTATTTAAGGACAAAACAACTTGCCGAGTATATGATAAAAACAAAGTGCACAATCAGGCAAGCAGGCAAGGTTTTTGGTATGGCAAAGAGCACTGTGCACTATGACTTGCAAAACAGATTAAAAGTTATAGACCCGGCACTTTATTGTCAAATTGCTGAACTTTTGGAAGAAAATTTTTGCAAAAAAAATATAAGGGGTGGCGAGGCAACAAAACAAAAGTATTTAAAATTAAAGTCATTAAAATAAAAAAAATCTATAACATAAATTTACACAAAAAACAAAATTTTTTTAACTTTATTGATATTGAGTATCAAAAAACAAATGACATATTTTTGTTAAAATTTTTCTTGTTATAACACAAATAAAACAAAATCTCAAAATAGTAGTTAACTAAAAATGAATAAACAAAAAAGAACACATTGAAAAGCAGTCAATATGTTCTTTTTATTTGGGCTTATTTAAAACAAAACTAATATCAATTTTTGGTTTTATCATATAGTTTGTCAAACAAACAATTTCGTTGTGGATTCATAAG
>JBJFDJ010000035.1:7771-15037 GCA_051889975.1 Christensenellales bacterium | reverse complement strand
ATTTTTGTATAGTCTGTTTTGCCATTAAAAAGGTCAACTGCAATTGCCAAAACTTCAAATTTTTTTGGATAAAAAATGCGCATATCTGCAAGGCAATTTAAAAGTGTTAGACTATCTTTGCCACCAGAAACGCCAACGGCAATTTTATCTCCATCTTCAATAAGGTCATACATTTCACAAACTTTGCGAACTTTGCCCATAAGCATTTGTAATTTCATAGTTACATTATAACACAAACTTTTTGATTGATGTAATGTTTTTGTAATTTTTTATATTTTTTTTGAACTTTTGTTTGTAAATTGACATCAAATAAATTGACTAGTTATGTTATAAAATATATAATAATTTAAGAGAAAATATTTTTATATATAATATATATAAAAAATCTGCACAAGATAAAGTGAGGTTTGTTATGATTAAGCTTAAAAAAACTGCTACATATTTATTTTTGATTTTAGTTTTGGCTTGTGGTTTGTTTGCAGGTTGCAAAGATAAGTATGCTGATTTAAAAGTTTTTTGTGATATGCAAGAACAAGGAGTTACACTTTATATTGGTGAGCAGGATAAACAAGACACTGCTGACATAGTTTTTACTGTTGAAGGTGCAGGCGAAGATATAAGCACAAAACTCATTTTCAGTTTTGAAGAAAACAGTGAAACAAAATATGTTGACATCATTGACACATATCGCGAAGGCAACACAACAACAGTTACCGTAAAAGCTATTAGTGGTGGTGAAACAACACTTGTTGCACTTACAGAAGAAGGTGGCAAATCTTGCAAGGTCAAAATTAAAAGTGTTATCAGTGCCAAGTCTATGGAAGTTAACACTTTGTATAAAGGCGTTATTGTTGCAGGTGGTCAGCCACTTGTGTTAAACACTGCAAACATAATCAAATTCACACCAGAAAACACAACCGAAAACAAAATTGCCTATAGGTTAAAAAATTTGGTCAATGGCGTAACTTTAACCGAAAGTGGTTTGCTAACAGTTGCACAAGATGTTACGGCAAGCAGTGTAACAATTGTTGCAAAAAATGTTTTGGCAAACAATCTACCTGATGTAGAGTTTGATGTTAAAATTATTGAAAATATAAGTGACGACAACGTTTCAGTTATCAGCGAGGGAGAAAAAATTGATAAAATTGAACTCGTATCAAATTTTGACACCGAAAACACAATTTCTCTTGATATTGATGTTGTAACACGAGAAGATTTTGATGTAAGTTTTTCTTTTGTTGATAAAAATGATATTTCAAATTACAATGTTACTTTTGTTAGTTTTGTTAGCAAACAGGGTTCAAATGCAGTTATTATTGCAAAAGAAACTGGCAGTTGTTGGCTTAAAATTGACATAATTGTAAGTGATATGGTGGCAAAAACTGTTTTGCTTCCGGTTGATGTTGTTGAACTTGCAAAAGTTATTTCTGTTAATGGAAACACCGAAGATTATGCACAAAATATTTACACAACTTACAACAACAATTTAGGTCAAGAATTTAAAGTTGAAGTTGGCAATGCATTTTCTGCCGAGCGCACATATTTTATTGTTATTGATAGCGAGGATGTTGACAAAGTTAAAATTGTAAATGATGACAAATCTTTGATAACACCAAGGGTTAAAACTGGTGACACATATAGCGATGTGTTTGACATTTTGCAAAATGGTTCAAAGTTTTATGTAACTGGTTTAAGTGCAAACAGCAATTGCTCAATTTCTGTAATTGCAACAAGCACTTTTGAATATCAAACAAAAACAATGCTTACAATTAATTTAACAACTTTGCTTGGCGCAGAAAGCATTTCAATCAATTATCAAAATGAAGACATAGCATCAAAAACTGTGTTTGTTGAAGCCGGCAAAACAGTAACATTAAACTATCAAGTTTTGCAAGAAAACGCATCATTGATAGGTTTGGATTTAACCACACTTGGCTCTGACGAACAATGTTTTAGTTATGAAATAAACAACGGCGTAGTAAGCATCACGGGTTTAAAAGCCAACAAGGTTTCAGCAAAACTCACATTGCCAAATTTGGTGGAAAGTGAGATATTTGTTATTTATGTGTTTAAAACAATAAACAATGTTTATGCGAGTGTTGAAAGCCCACTTACAAGCAACAAAATTGCAGATGTAAAATATAGCATTGACAATCAATTGCAAAGTTTTGTTATGACTTTGGGCGCAACAACAAAATTAAGCTTTAATTATCAAGGCTCTTTGTATGACTTAACCTGTCAAATTGTTGACGACACAAATTCGCAAATTGCAACCATAACAAAAGACGGCTTAATTTATTCAAAAAATGTTGGCAAAACGGTGATAAGTGTTGTTGCAAAAACCATTGTAACAAATGGCAATGATATTGAAATTAATACAATCCAATTTAACATTGATTTAACTGTTTATATTCCTGTTAAAAACATAAGTTTGTCAAGTTCTGTTTTAAATCTTTGCTATATGCAATCGCTAAATCAAACTCGTTATGAAAATGGCGATTACATTGCAAATCTTTCGCTTATGCTTTATCCAAACAATGTTTATTTAAATGACGAAAATTTGCACATAACATGGAAGTCATCAAATGAAGAAATTTTAATTCCACAATTAAGTGATGACAAATTAAGCAAAATGTTTTTTGCCAATAGTGGTGATGTTGAACGCGAAAGCTCAATAGAATACATAGAGGTCTTTGTAACTTATTATGGCACAACTTTGTCAGCAAAATGCATTGTTAACATTGAAAATCCTGTTAGGGCACAAGGCTTAATTGTTAACATAAACGGCAAAACAGATAGTGAAATATATTTTGATTACAGAAAAGTTAATGATGGAGTTCAAACAGCAAAAATAAATACAACAGTTTACCCAGCAAACACAACAGACAAAACTGTTATATACACTGGCTATGACAAATCAATTGTGACAGTTGCACAAGATGGCACTGTAACAATGGTTGGAACTGGCACAACTTACATAACTGTTACTGCACAAGATTCAACTTATTACAGTGGCATAAGCAGTAGTTTTGACTCTAAAATCATCAAAGTTATTGTTGCCGATGGCAAAACAAAACAAACTGCTTTTCGCATAAATGACGAAACATCATTTTTATCAATAAAAACAGACATCGAAGATGGCAATAACAATTATTATTACTATTTTGCAAACGATGTTTATTTAACAAACAAAATAACAAGTTTTGGTGATTTTGCTGGCAATATTGATGGCAAAAATTATAATTTGTATAATTTGGCTTTTGATGATGCAAGCAATGTGTTCATTTTTAACAATCAAAACGGCACAATTAGCAATCTTGGCATTTCAACATATATTAACTGCGAAATAGACGCAAATTCAACAATATCAATTTTGGCAAACGAAAACAATGGAACAATTGAAAATGTTGCAGTTATGATTGATGGCTTTAATGTTAAAAACTTAATTGACAACAACACTCTTGTTTTGTCAGGTCTTGTTGCAACAAACAATGGCACAATTTCTGGTTCTTATGTAAATGCAAATTTGTCAATAACAGGTGAAAATTTTGCCCAACTTACAATTGGTATGATATCTGCAATTAACAATGGCAAAATATATGGCAATAACAACAACTATGCATTTGTTAGTGATGGCTATCAAAATTTTGATGTATTGGGTTCAATCAACACCACAGCATCAGCCACAACAAGTTATGTTGGGGCAGTTGCTGGCACAAACACTGGCACAATTGGTAGCAACAACAATGGCCCATTAAGTGGCAAAGGTTTGGCAACAAACTTGGCAATTAACACAGCAAATCTTAACAATGTTGGTGGAATTGCAGGACAAAGCAGTGGAACAATTTGCAATGCACTTGTGTATGGCAACATATTGGCAAATGAAAATGTCGGTGGTGTTGCTGGCAAAGTTACTGCTGGTGAAATACAAACAAGCATTGTTGAATTGTATAAAAATGCCTTTGTTGATGACGAATATTATAGCATTTCTGGCAGTGACAAAGTTGGTGGACTTGTTGGTGAATTGTCTGGCAAAATATCAAATAGTTATGTATTAGCATATAACAATAAATCGTCAATTATATCACAAAACTTTGTTGGTGGACTTGTTGGTTATGGGGTAGATTCTCAAATTTCCATGTCTTCGGCAAATGTTTGTGTTAAAGGTGATTTCGTTGGTGGCTTAATTGGTTATGCTTCAAATGTGGCAGTGGCCAATTGCTATTCTCGTGGAGAGTTGATTGGCTCAACAATTGCTGGCAAGATATTTGGCGAAGTTGCTTTTGATAGCACACTTACAAATTCATACAGCACAATTGTGGATGGCAATGTAAAAACCAATTCAACTTCAACAAGTTATTTTGTTGGCGCTATTAGTGGTGGTGCATTGACCATTGCAAACAGTTATCATTTGTCTGGTGGAACAACAGACGAAAGTAATGTTGCTCTTAAAAATGACACAGACAATAGCCGTGCAAAAACAAGTGATGAGTTAAAAGACATAAACACTTACACTGGTTGGTCAATTGGCAATGATATATATAGCAACAATATATGGTGCTTAAACAATGCCAAAAATGATGAATATCCTATAATTTTATATGGTAGCTTTTTGCAATACAAAACAACTGCAAGTCAGTTATTTGTCAACACAAAAAGTGGCGTAAATGTTGCTGATAATATAATTATTTTAAGCAATGCAACTGCTCATAATTTGTTGGACTTGTTTGCTATAAGCACTGATGTAAACTCAAATGCAAGCATCTTGGTTAAAACAAATGTTGAAGGTATTTTAAACAGCAATATTTTAACAAACAATACAACCATAAAATCTACAACAGAACAAATTGTAACATTAACATTTATGCTGGCAACAAACCCTGCCATTCAAACAAGCAAAACTGTGTTGTTTGTAAAAGAGATAAATCATTTTGAATTTGACAAGACAAAAATCACAATCAAAGTTGGCGAAAGTGAAAAAATAACAGGTTATGTATTTGATAACTTTGGCAATTTGTTGCCAACAAACAATTACTATTTTGGTGCCGAATGGGCAAACGCAAACGATGATTATCTTTTGGTATCAAACAGCGAAAGAGCCGATGGAAAAATTTATTTCCAAAACGGCAGTGTGTTTAAAGCCGAAAAATCAAATGTTGGTAGCATAACATTAAATGTTAAACTCTACAAAAAAATAGGCGATAAATACATAAACATATTTGGCAACAACGAAAAATCTGTTGAGTTAAAGATAGTTACTTCAAAAGGTGCAACAGATATTGATATAGATAAAAAACAAGTATCAATGACCGTAATCAACGATTTAACCTTAACTGTTACAATAAAAACTGATAATAGTGACGAAATTTTGTATCTTTTAAACAACAATTACATAAACATCATTTCTGATGGAACTAAATTTAAATGGTTAAATGACAACTATCAAAACAATTCAAATGCAATATTTAACTTAAAACTTATAAATTGCAAAATTGATGACGCAGTTGAAACAACAACAAAGACTTTTGTTTTGGAACTAAGTTTTGTTGATGGCTACAAAAATGGAAGTTTGGAATTTGCCAACGAAATCAGCACAATTCTTAAGTTTGTTGCAAAAAATGATGTTGAACATTCTGTTGATTTAACTTTAAACGCAAAACCACAAAACTTGCTTAAAATTGATATGATGCACTTCCCAGCTGGCAGACAAACAACTGGGGCAAATGCCGGCTCAACAACAGTTACATACAATCCTTCTGAAATACCAAACAACACACTTGTTCCGGGTCAAATTGGCTTGCTTGTAATTGACGCTTATCCACAATATGCATTCTTTGACGAAATGCAAGTTACAAGCACTTCTGCTGGTGGCACAAACATCAACTTTATTCAAGTTGCATATAACAAAGATGGCAGTGGCTATGTAGAGTTAAAACCAAATGCCGAAATCATAAGCAATGGCATTGTTTTAAGCAAACAGTCAAATTACATCAAAGATGCAAACAATGTTGTAACAATCACTTATGACGGAAAACTTTATGTTAAAACTCTTGTTCCAACAAATGTGGGTGCTCAAACAACATTTACTGTTACAGTATCAGCCTACATTTATCAAAGAGATGACAATGGTCAAGTTATTTATGGCACAGACGGAAAACCAGCAACAAAAAATTTGTCTTTGCAAAAAAACTTTGAAATTGTTGTTTCACCAAACCCAGAAGTTAAACTTGTTGTGGCGCAAAATGACGCACATCAAATGGTTGCCGAAGTTGATGGGGAAAGAAAACAATGTTATTTGATTGCAAAAGGTGGCTCAGTTGCCATTGAAACAATAACAAAAAACTTTGTTTCAAATGTTAAATATACTTTTAACGGCAATGCAACATTTAGCAATGGAAAATTATATGTAAATGACAATGCAAATCTTGGCGAAACAATAACACTTCAAGCGTATGCAACAAAAACCATAAATGGAATGGAAGAAAGATATTACAGTGACATTTTGTATTTTGTTGTTGTTGACTATATTTTAACGGGTGTTCAATGCAACAACAATGTTGTTAAAAATGGTGAGTTGACACAACTTGCAATATCACCAACAGGCATTGGCACTGCAAATGTAGAATTTTTAAATGCATTAAATCAAGATTCAAGACATTGGAGTATTCAAGAAACCACAGGACTTGAAATAAAAACAATTGTTGATAGTGGCAACAGTAGCCTTTATTTAAATCCTACCAAGGTTGGCGAATATACATTGTCGTTAAAATTTAACTTTATCTACAAAAACGGAAAATTAACAATTGACGCTTCAGGTTCAGAAAATGACAAAACAAATAGCATCGATAGTGAATACACAATTGTTGTTGTTCAAGTTGATTCGTTAGAAAATCCATTGCCAATCAATTCAATAAGTGACTTTTACAACATGACTGCTGGCAATGACTACATTTTGTTAACAGACCTTGTGTTTGGCGACGAAACATCTAACGCTTCTAGCATAACTACAACAAAAGATGCATACACACCTTTTGACTTAAATGCAAACAGTTTTGATGGCAACTGCCACAAAATTACAATAAAAGCATTTAACACAAAGGGCACAGAAACAGAATATCTTGGCTTGTTTAGCAACATTTCACAAAACACAGTTGTTAAAAATGTGTTTGTTAACTACGAAGATGTTGGAACTATAGCGCAAACAACAACAAGCAATGTTGTGTTTGGTGGCTTGTCTGCTCAAAATCAAGGTGTTATTTCAAACAG
>JBJFDJ010000035.1:0-7671 GCA_051889975.1 Christensenellales bacterium | reverse complement strand
AGACAACACCATTGGTGCATTTGTTGGCATCAACGAAGGCTTGATAACTTACAGCACTGCGCAGGGCAGTTCGGCATTAACTTACACAGAAAACGGAAATAATAAAGAATTGAGTGACATTGATAAAAACAGCAACTTCACAATAATTTCACAAGGCAATGTTGCAGGCTTTGCTTGCACAAACTCAAATTTGATTGCAAACTGCCAAACAAGATATCTTGGCTTAAACAACACAACAAGTGTTAACAGCAAAACAATGACTGCTGGCTTTGCTTGCACAAACTCTGGCGAAATTTATTACAGCAGTGTTGTTGGTCAACTTTATTATGATGCTAACAATCAACAAAATAGCATACGCGCATTGTCAACAACAGATGAGCGTATAGATAATAATATTCACAACTTTGCAATTTTGCAATCAAACGGCAATGTTGCAGGCTTTGTTTACAAAAACAATGGCAAAATTAAAGACACATATTCAAACATTCCAATGAAAACTCAAGCAAGAACTTCTGGCTTTGTGTTTGAAAATTCATCTGGTTCAATTTGGACGTCATACACAGTTAGTTACTTTGACGAAAAAACAGTCGAAGACAACACTGCGCACACCGCATTCATTGGAACAAACGAACTTGGCGAAGTTTTAAATGATAGTTTGGAAATTAAATATTGTTATTATATAAGTAATAATAATTATGAAGAATTTGACAGCAAGTTCAGTCAAGTGGCAACTGCAATCCTGTTAAGTCAGGCAAGCGTGTCAAATAATTATGTTGGATTTGATATAAATCCAAATGACGACCAAGCAGTTTGGGCTACTGACTTAAACAATTATCCACTGCCTGCATTAAAATCTCAATTTAGCAACGATTTAAAATTATCTGCTAATAATTTCCAAAGAGTATATAGCAACAAAGAACAAGATACAAGTGGCGTAATATTGTATAAGTATTACTTTAAAAAAGCAGAGGGTAGTGCAGACAATCCTTACTTAATTTCAAGCGCAAAACAACTTTTAAATATTGTTCACTTTAACAAAGACAACCCTTATGAAGAAAACGAAGTTCCTTCAATTTACATAAGACTTATCAACAACCTAGATTTTTCTGAAATCAGTCAAAACGACCTTCAAAAACTGCAAAACTATATCTTTGTTGGCGATTTTGATGGCAACGGCTTAACGATTTCTGGCTTGCGAGTTGGTGACTCTGGCAACAATGACTCTTTTGGTTTGTTTAAGCAAATTGGTTCGTTTGTTAAAACAGATACAAGTGGAAACGACATTCCAAAAACAACGTTTAGAAGTTTAACCATTCAAGTTGACGAGTTTGCAAAATCAACAAGCACATTTGCAGGCATTTTATCTGGCATTGTTACAAACACAAAACTTAAAAATATTGTCGTAAATGCAACAAATTTAACAGTTTTGGGCAACAATGTTGTTGGTGGCGTTGCGGGCATTATTCTTGGCGAGTCTAGTTTGTATAATGTAAGTTCAAATGTCAGTGTTGAATCAGCATATCTTGGCACCGAAAACGGAAATTATCAAAAGGATGCACAAAATGTTAATCCTCCAAAAGAATCTGGCAGTTACTCTTCTTCATTATCAACATCAAATATCAACAGCTTTAAAACACTTTCATACGCAGGTGGCATTGCTGGTATAGTTGATATAACTCAAAAAGACAACAATGTTGCTTATGATAACATTTCATTTAGAACAGCAAACATCAAACTTGCAAAAGTAAGTGATGAAATAACAATAACAGCCGAAAAGGTTGGTGGACTGTTTGGATATGCTGGCAAAGATGTTTACATTTCAAATTCACAATTTGTTGTTTCAACATCAGATAATCAAAGGTTAAAAGGCTATTATATTGCTGGTGGTTTGATTGGTGAAAACTATGGTCTGTTAGCTCTTTCAAAGGTTGAAATTGACAGCAACTTTGTTGATAATTATGACAACAACTTAACAAACAGAACTGGCGAAAACTTGTTTAATGCCGAAAACACCTATCCAGTTTATATTGGTGGTTTGGTTGGTGTTAACTATGGTGGTTACATAAGCAGTTGTTATTCAAAAGCAAATGTTGTTCACTATAATGCAAGCTATGTTGGTGGTTTGATTGGCTATGCAACAAACAATGGCCTTGCCCCAACAAATTCAAACGATCCACAAGAAATCAACAATGCATATCGTTCAACAATATTAGAGCAAGTTTACACCACAGGCAACGTTTTTGCAGGTGCAAATATTGCCGAAAAAATACAATTATTAAACGAAACCGACACAAATGGAATTAACACCATCACATATATTGCAACATCAAAAAATGTTGCTGGTGGTATTTTTGGCAAATTGGACATAACTGTTAATGACCTGCAAAAGAACTCAGAAAACTCAGAATATTACTTTAATTTTAAAGGTATTTTAGGGCTAAATGGATTTTACAAACCATCTGGCTACACTGTTGACCAATCTTTAAACGATGCTGGTGTAAAATATGGTATGCTTGCCAGTGGATTTGACGGCACTGTTACTTTGTCAAGTGGAGATATTGCAAAAACAACATATAGCCCAGTTGTAAGTGCCTTTGCTGGCGAGATAAGTATTAAAACAAATGATATTAATATAAACGATAATGAAATAAAAATCAACTTTGGCTCACCAAATACAAGTGATATTTATTATAACTATATGTTCACACCATTTGCTTACAATGCATCAAACATCACAGCAAGTGCTTGTGCTTCTGCCGATGGCAAACCACTTGAAATGTTTGCAAAGTTTGATACATACAAGATAACTGACAATGATGTTATATTAACTAACGAATCACTAGAATTAAAGAGTTATAACTCATATGATTATGAAGGCAACAAAATTACAATTGATACAACAAACACTCAAAACACGCAAGTTGTCAATGGCGATAATGGATTTATAGTTAAGATTGCTTCAAACAATGCATATTTGCTTTACAGAAGTCAAGATGTAAACGGCAAACTTGGTTCTTCAACAATAAATTATTCAAATTTTGTTCAAGACTTATCGGGCATTTACATCAATTGGTCACCAATGACATGGAAGGCTCAAAGCCCAGTTTATCCAAAATTTGTTGAAAGAGATACTTCTGGCTATATTTATATTGAAAATGAATACGACCTAACACACCGCATCAACAGCAGTTACACAAATTATTTGCTTGTTAATGATATTTACTTAACAAAACCTTTAATAGCCTTAAGGTCATTTACAGGCAATTTTGAAAGTGCAATTCGCAGTGATGGTGCTGGCATAGACGGAAGCCAATACTATGGCATTTACAACATTAATCTTACGGCTAGTTTGGAAGGAAACCTGACAGCAGTGGGCATATTTGCCAACGCCGAAAGGGCAACAATCAAAAACATAAACTTTATTTTTGGCACAAGAATTAAGGACCCAAATTTAACTTATGACAACACAGATGAAAACCCAGACAATGATTTTTGGTCTGATAGCAACTACGATAGTTTGCACGGCATAAAAGTAAATTCAAATGAGCAAAAATCTGTATCTGTTGGCTCAATTGTTGGCTATGCAAAAGATAGCACAATAACAAATTGCAATGTATATTATGCAACAAACAGCACAATCAGTGTTGCTGGCAATTATGATAATTTGTATGTTGGTGGACTTGTTGGCAGTGCAGAAAACTGCCAAGTTGGTGGTTCATTTAACTATGGCGATGTCACAGTTACAAAAACAACAACTGGAACAGGAAGCGATGCAACAACAATAAAATCAACATTTACATCACAAAATATGACTTCTGCGTTTATCAACATTGGCTCTGCTAATACAGACGAAACAAATAATGGTGTTAATGTTGCTGGCGAATTGTGCGTTGGTGGATTGCTTGGCAAAATAAATGGCACAATAACAAGTGGCGTTGTTTCTGCAATCAAAGATAGCAACATTTATGTTAACAACAATCCAGCAACTTGTAATGCATATATTGGTGGACTTTATGGCAGTGTTTTAGGTGGCAGTAGCAGTGCAACACTTGCAATAAATCCAGCCGAAAATTCAAATATCGGTGTTAATGCTCAAGGAACTTTCAACACACTTAACATAGGTGGTGTGGCAGGCAATGTTGACGGCGCAAACTTGTCAATGAAAGGCACAATTGAGGCTATGACAATTACAACAACTGCAACAACAAACGAGTTGTATGTTGGTGGAGCAATTGGTTATATTACTCAAAACGGCGCATCAATTGATTCAATGACCTTAACAAATTGCACAATCAATGCATACGCACAAGTTAACGGCACAGGCACAGGAGAAAGCACGGGCGAACAAGGCGTTTGTGACCTTGGTGGCTTTGTTGGTTATGCAGAAAAAATAACTGCAAACAATTGCAAAGTTGACGAATTAACTATAAACGCAAATAATTCGTCAGTTGCAAACAGCACCAGCATAGGTGGTTTTGGTGGTGATGTTAAACTTGAAAACAGCACCAATTGTTATGCCGGCAATGTTGCAATCGGTTTAACAAATGCAAGCCTTGGCGCAAATGTGTATGTTGGTGGTTTTGCTGGCAGGGGAATAGTAAATCTTAAAAACGGCTTTGCAAAAGGCGAAATCAACTTGCCAAGCAGTTTGATAACTGGCGACTCAACATATACAAATCTTTTTGCAGGTGGCTTTGTTGGTCAGCTCCAAAAACGAACAAATGAAAGTTCAACCCTTGATATGTGTTTTGCTGATGTCCAAATAACAGCAAACGCAACAAGCCAAAACTTGCATATGGCAGGCTTTGCAAACATAGATAACACAGAAAATGAAACACCTAGCGTTTCATTAACAAACTGCGTTTCACTTGGCGATTTGATTTACACAAAAGGTGCATACGATGGTTTTGCAACAGGTTTTGTTGATTATGCAACAGGAAATGCAAGTGATTGTTACTCAATGTCAACCTTAAAACTTATAAGTAGCACAAACGCAAATGTTTCTGCCGACTATTTGAAAAATACATCAAATTCAAGTGTAGCAATAAATTTCAGTTACAACTTAAGTGGCTCTGTTTATTACAATGGTGGCAACGAGACTCTTAAAAATTATATTGATTTGGCAACATCAGCTAGAAATTTAATTTCTGCTGACTCTTACATCAAATCAAAATACGGCACAACAGGTGAAACATTTAACTTTACACAAGGCACAAAAATCAACCCTGTTTTGCTTGAAAACAATGCAACATTAACAGAAAATAGTTACTATTATGCAACAGACCCAGCTACAGTTGATGTAAATGACAAATCTGTCAACATGATTGCAAACGACCACACAGAAGGCATTTTGCTTACTTTAAGTGGCCCAGCAACAATCGGCCAAAACGCATTTGTCAGTGGTTTTGCCTTTGAAATTAATGGTTCAAATTGCATCAATCAAAACAATGGTTACTTGTTCAACTGCTTGGCATTCTCACAAAAAGATGATGGCAAATATAACGAAGGCAACTTTGCAACTGTTGGCTTTGTTGGCACAAACAATGGCTTTATAAACGCTTGTGGCACAACTGCAAACATAAAAGTTGCAACAGACGGCCAAACTGCGTGTGGCTTTGTTAACACAAACAGTGGCGTCATTGCAAACAGTTTTGCAAATGGCATAATTCACAACATAACAAAAAGTAGCAAAAATGCTGGATTTGTTTACGAAAACAGTGGTTCAATACTCAACAGTTACGCTTCAACAACAATGTTTAACCGCAACACCCAAACTGGCCAATCTTATGGCAATTGCGATGGCTTTGTTCAAATAAACTCTGGCAATTTATCAAATTGTTATTATGATGCTTCTTCAACACAATCTATTCAATCAATTAATGGTTTAGTGTCACATGTACATGAAAATTTAACCAATAAAAAAGATAGCAGTGGCAACTATGTAAGTTCACTATACAATTTAAATATCAAAATGTTAGATTGTGATCCAAAAATAAACTATGGCATTTGCTCAACAATTTCTCACAAAAATCATTTGACAACTGACACAGAAGACAAAGACGCAAAAACTTACACTTCTCACATCAAAAACATTGCACAATTGCAAAACTTAATGAGTTACTTAAACACAAATAAATCAAGTTTAACAGAAGTTAACATTTACTTGCTGGCTAACTTGGACGGCACTTTGTTAAATAACAATTTGTTTGATAGTTTAAGTTTAAGCAATCAAAACTCAAGCATTTCTGTAAAAACTATTGTTACAAATACAGAAGGTAAAAATTATCAATTTGCAATTTACAACATTGAGTTAACAAATGCCTTGTTGTCAGCACAAAATGTTACATTGCAAGATGTTGGCTTGTTTGCAAAGTTATATAATTTAGATGATCGTAGAACAACCAACGCAACAGGTATGTTTGTTGGTTCTGCAACAACCCTACAAGCAGAAAATTGCTATGCAGTGTTAAAAAACAACATTACAATAAACAGCAAAAATTACTTTGGCATTTTGGCTGGCAGTGCAACAAATTGCCATATCAAAAACACATTCACTTCTGGTGATTTTATTGTTGATAATATGGCAAATGCAAACATTGGCCATTTGATAGGTAAAATCGACACCAATGCAACAATATTCAATGTGTTCACAAACGGCACAATTACAATAAATAATGAAATAAATCAATTGTCTGTTGGTGGCATGGTTGGTGCCTTAAACGCAACAAAACCTTATGCAGGTCAATATTATGTTTTGGCAAACAGTTACAGCGATGTAACCATCAAAAACTATGCCTTGGCAAGCAACAAAACAATCAACACTGGCGCAATTGCTGGTTTTGCGAATATCAGCAGTGAAACGACAACAAAAAATTTTGGCACAAAAACAGATTTCGACGACGAAAATGATGCATTAGACTATGCTCTCGAACTCAACAAACGAAAAGATGAGTTTATGTCTTATAATATATGCACTGGGTCAAGTAATGCAAATATTGAAGATAACGGGAACCTAGGCTCTGGTGGCTCTAGTGGAAATGGCATTGTTGGTGATGGTGAAACTGGCATTGTTGGTGGCTCTTATACTGTAACCCAAGCTTCAGTAACCTATATCAAAACAATGTTAAACCTTATTTATGACCCAAATGTTTCTTTGGTTGACAATTATTTTGGCAACAATACTGCATACAAAACAACAGCGCAAAACGCTTTGTTCACTTACAATCCATTTGAAGTTACTAACGACATTTCAACAAAATACGATTACTCAACAGCACATCACTTCCCATTGCAATCAGTGTTTGATGTCAATGCCGTTGTCTATGGCTTGTTGAATATTGATGATAACAACGAAACAGGTAGCCGTATGAGCCCTATTGGCAAAGATGAAATCAGTGGTTTTGACAAAGATAAATATTATTATTTATCAAAAGATATAAATGCTGGTGAGGCTGTAAGTATTAACAATGTTACAATTTATGGCAAAGGACATAAAGTAACTGGTAATGATAACACCGATTATATTTTTAGCTCTATAACAAGTTGCATAGTTACAAACTTGCAAACAGAAAATCTTGTTTTTGCAAACCAAGTAACAGACTTATTCATAAAAAATTGTGTTGCTAGTGGTTCTAACACGGTTTTATCTTCTGGCTTTATTAACAAAACAAC
>JBJFDJ010000034.1:0-6867 GCA_051889975.1 Christensenellales bacterium | reverse complement strand
CCCCACCAAGTTAAAAACAGGCTGAGCAAAGCCTGTTTTTTTGTTTCTCAACCACTTGCCACGGTGGGGCTTGTTGCGTGATTTCATCACACCGCAAACTCTGTTTGCCCCCACATTCCATGTGGGTTCGTTCACATAATCCTCACCGTCCCCACCAAGTGTTAGATTTTACTAACAATTTTACACATAGTCTAAACAACAGACTATGTGTTTTTTTGTGTTTATACCCTAAAAAATACCCTAATTTTTTGGTAAAAATTTTTGAGTTTTTATACCCTAAAAGGTCGCGTGCCGACTTGTTTTGATGTGTTTGTGTTGTGGTGCTGACTGTTTTCATTTTCTTGCTTTGCAAGTGCTGGGTCTCCATAAAAATGGGTAGCAAATGAAAAGCAAAACACCCACAAAAGCAAGCACCACCCAAAGCACTTAAACATTGTGCAACCAGCGGTTGCACAAACCGACAACAAGTAAAATAAAAATGTCGGGCTTTAACAAAAGCCCGCTTGTTAGCCAAAAACTAAAAAAACAATTTATATAAAAAAATATAAACTACAACAATTGCTATTTTACGACTTTATTCGTTAAGCAGTCGCAGTGTTCGTGTCTGTGGTAATGTGGGCAACTCGAAAGAGTTGTCCAGCATTTCCACCTATTGTGTGTAAAGTGGTAAACTTTAGTTTTCCACTTTTCCAAAAGTTTTCCATCAACTCCACAACCTGTTGTGGTGTTGTGGTAAACTTGGCAATAGGCTTTGCAGACATTAAAAAGACTTTTTTAAATAGCATTGCACACTAGTTTATATATAAATATATTAAAGATTTTTAAAAATACAGTGATATATCATTCCCTATCACTGTGTCGCAGTGTCGCAGTTTGTCGCAATTATTATAAATTTTTAAAAAAGGTGGTTTTAGTATGCAAGAATTACATAACACTGAATGTGGTTGGTGTTTAAATTTTAAAAGGAAAAGTTGTTGTGATGTTTTGGAATATTACAACAATGAACTTAAACAACAAGATATTTACAAAAGTATAACATCTCTTTATGAGCAACAAAAGATATCAGAGCAAACAAAGGTTGAACTTTTTCAAGCAGTTGAAAGATATAAAATTTGTATTATTGAGTTACTTTCAAAATGTAAAGAGTTACATGTTAGGTTGTATGATAACACATACAAAAATTATAAATTACAAAATTATGCCTTTTATCGTGGTGTTGAGCAAAAAGATTAAAGTTCTTAAAGAAATTTTTAATTTTTGGGTGCAATTTGACAAAATTTTGACTATAATAATTATAGCAAAAAAGGACAAGCTAAAAATTATTTTAAATTTTTTTAAAAATTGATTGACTTTTTGTAATTACAAAAATATAATACTTATGTAATGACAAAAATAAAAGGGGGTGTAAAATAAATTTTGTCGGACAAAAGAAAAGGTCGTCCAACTGAAAGCAAAAAAGATGTTTTATTGCAAGTAAGAATTGATACACAAACTCTAAATGATTTAGATTATTGTGCAAAAAAAGAAAATACTAATCGCTCTACAATCGTAAGAAAAGGTATAAAACGAATTTATGACGACATAAAAAAATGAGTTAGTTGCTTCGTCTGGTAAACATACAACTAACCCACCTAACACACAATAGCAAATACTGCTACTATGATAAATCTATTATATCATAGTTGTGGTTGTTTATGCAAGTGTGTAAACAACTTTTTTAATTTAAAGGAGCAAATGGCTATGATTAAACAAATTAATTTTAAGGGCAAAATTGCCAATTTAAAAGACTTTATGCAAGTATTGAAAGAAATTGCAAGCAAAAACAAAATAACAACTATAAGTGAACTGTTGGGGGTATTAAATGAAAGATAAATATTATATTGAGTTGCTAACAGCACAAACAAAATTAAGTTTGATGTTAAATGCATTAATTAAAAAACAAACAAATTGTTTAAAAAGACAAAAAATATCAAGTTTTAACTATTTAACAAGTGAAATGTTTAACAAAATAGTTAGTTATCAAGAGAAAGTAAAAAAAATATATCAAAAATTAAAACAAGACAAGGACGGTAAAAATAATAATGAGTAATTTGGAATACATAAAACAAGCAATAAAACCTATTGCACAAATACAAGCAAATAATAATAGATTGATTAAACATATTAAACAATGTTTTGAATATTTGGAACAAGGAACAGAATTTGTTGCATCATTTTTAGAGGGTTACGATGTGGGCTTAAACACAGATATAAATAATTGTGCAAACAATTTTGGCAATTCTTTGGAGAAATTAAACTTTAAAAATGATGTATGCAATGATAATTTGCAAGAGTTGGAACAACTAAACAAACAAAGTGAAATGTTGTCACAAAATTTTGATAAAAAATGGAGCAAGTTAAAAAGAAATGCAAGAAATTAATAAAAGTATTGAGCAATTTAAACTAGATATATTTAATCAAGTTTTACAAGAAAGCAACAACAAAAAAGAACTAAACAAAGAGTTTTTATATAATTACATCAATAGTTTGAAAGAGTTAAACATAATAAGCAATGAAGAGTTTAACACAATAATCAATTTGTTAAATGATTATATAAATACTCTGTTGCTAGTATTTGCAAAATCAAAGCAAATTAAATGGCATAAAAAAACATTATAATAAGGGGTGTTATTTTGGGTAAAATCCGCAAAAGAAAACAACATCAGTATGAGTTAAGGTATACATATAATGGCAAGCAATACTCTGTTTATGGTCGCACAAAGCAAGAGTGTTTAGATAAACACCGAATAGCAACAAAAGGTATAAGCAAGCAATATACAAAATCAATGTTGTTTGTTACTTGGTATGAAAAATGGCTTGATTTATATAAAAAGCCAATGGTTAAAGATGTTACACTAGATAAAATAAAAAGTGTGTTTAAAAATCATATTTTGCCCTATATTGCAAATATACCTTTAAAGCGAATAAAAACAGAAAATGTGCAAGCAATAATCAACAAATTAAAAACAATGCCAAGACAAGCAACAATTGTATATCAAAATATAAATAGTTGTTTGCAACAAGCAATGGCAGTTGGTTTAATTTATCATAACCCTTGCACCGCTGTTATTATCAAAAAGAATAAAGGTAACAAAGGCAAAGGACTTAACAAAGAGCAATTAAACACTTTATATCAGTATTTAAACGGCAATATTGACATTTTAACAAGAAAACTTGTTTTATTATATTTGAATACTGGTATGCGTAGAAATGAGTTGTTAAACATCAAATATTCAGATTTAGACTTTGATAAAAATGAAATACATATCAAAGGAACAAAAACAAAAAATAGTGATAGAATTTTACAAACAACAAAAGATGTTTTGCTTATGTTTCCAAAAAAAGAAAAACCTTTTGACAATGTAACTGCTCCAATGATTAATCATAGATTTAAAAATATATGTGACACTCTAGGGTTTGAAGGTATAACTTTGCATAGTTTAAGGCATACCTTTGCAACTAGATGTATTGAGCAAGGTGTTGATATGGTAACACTTAAAGAGTGGTTAGGTCACAAAGACATATCTATTACAATAAACAGATATACGCATATAAGTGAAGAATTTAAGCAAGAACAAACAAAAAAGTTAAAAAATTTATTATAAAAAAAATACCCTAAAATATACCCTAAAAAATAGCAAAAATTTTCCAATTTTTGAGTTTTTGGGTCAGTAAAATGTAGTTGTTTAGATTTTTAGTGAAATTAAGGGGCGTGTACTTAGGTATGTGGGTTCAAGTCCCACCGTCCCCACCATTTTTGTGGCTTTTTGCCACTTTTTTATTTTTGTTTTATAACTAAAATTGTAAGTAAAATGTAGCATTGTAAGTGTGCCACATTTTTTGTTTAATCCTGGCATAATCACACTTCGTTATAAAAATTGGTGTCAAAAATGGTGTCATTTTGGTGTCAACTTAATTTTTTATATAATAAAAATTATTATATAACTCAATTATTTTTTCTTTGGTTACTGTTTTGTCAATATCGGTGTAAGTGTCCAAAGTCATTGATATACTGCTGTGGCCTAGCCATTGTTGAACTAACTTTGGTTGTGTTCCTATTGTAAAATGGTTTGTTGCAAATGTATGCCTTAATCTGTATAACAATGACTTTTGTATTCCTAGTTCATTACATATTTTTATAAATTTGCTTGAAACATATTTCTCTGCTTGTATATCGTGTTTGATAAAGTATTCTTGCATATACTTGCTAAATGCTTCACTCATTTCAACTTGTCTATGCAATGTATTTTCGTTTTTTGTTCCATTGATATTTATAACATTGTTATGAAGTCAAAATTTTTCTTTTGTGGCAGTTCGTTTGGCCTGCATCCACACATCAGATAAATATAAATTTCATGTTCAATATCGGTTCCGGCAATAGCTTTTAAGATTTGGACTTGTTCGTTGTAAGTGTAGGCATCATTTTTACATGTTATTTTTTGGCTTTAATAACTGCAACAAAAGGATTTCGATTTATAATTCCTGTGTCAACTGCTTTTTGTAAAACTGCATTAAAGTATGTGCAAGTTTTTCCTTTCGAACTTATTATTAATTAATAATCTAATGACAATGTCACATGACGCTTACCAAGATAACAATGTTTAAAAAGTGACTACAAACATGAAAAATGCATAAAATTTTGACATTTATAATAAATTTATAATAAAATGATTGAAAAAATTATAAAAACATTTTATAATAAAAAAAAGTATTAATTAATACCATGCAATAAAAGGAATTACAATGTGAAGTTTAAAAAAGCTAAAGAGGATGAAATATTGAATGCAATAAAACAGATATTAAATTCTGATATAAAGTTTTATCCCAGAGATAAAGAACTAAGAACTGCTGCTAAATATGGATTAAGAACTGAAGATTTATATGATTTTTCAAAAACTATAACCAAAGAAGATTATTATGCTGGCCCTAATCAAGGTGATAAGAATTCAAAAGATATGGTTTGGGAATGGAAAAAAGATTTAATTTTAGAAAATAAAACTATAAAAATGTATATTAAGTTTATAATTGTAAATAAGAAAAATATAGTAATAGATTTTTGCCATGAAGATAATATTTAAAAAGAGGAGAAAAAGAAAATGAAAAGAACTGAATTTTGTATTAACTGTGGAACTCGTTCAGTTTTAAAAGATGTTGAAAAAAATGAAACCTTTTATGTTGGATCCGATAAAACTAAAATTGATTATATAATGAAATATCATGTATGTAGCAAATGTGGCGAAAATTTAACATCTTTTAAAGATATAGATATACAAATGGCAAATATATATAAAAAGTATCGAGAAATTAAAAATTTATTACAGCCTGAAGAAATAAAAGGAATAAGGAATAAATACGGAATATCTGCAGAACTTTTTTCAAAAATTTTAGGTTTGGGAAGAAAAACTATTACAACATATGAAAATGGTGTATTTCAAACAAAAGCTAATGATATGTTAATAAGACAAAGTGCAGACAAATGTAATTTTATTAAAATGTTTGAATTAAGAAAAAATGATTTAAGTGAAAAAGAAATTCAAACGATTGAACGAAAGTTAAAAAATCAAGTTGGTATTTTTTCTGCAACTGAATATGAGTTCTTTTATACACAAAGTGAAAGTAAAATATATAATATTGAATATAATATAGAGGATTGTAAATGGAAAACAAAACAGTTAAAAATGGCTTAATAATGAAAAAGTATTATTTTAATGAAATTTATTTTGCACTAAATAATAACAACAACAATAAAGTAATAAAATATAGACCTGAATTTACATATCAAATAAGAAAAGTTGATGAAGATAATTTCATTTCTATTTTGCGATTGAAAATTTATAATGAAAATTTTCCTTTTGAGTTAAAACTATCAATGTGTGCTGAATTTGCTCTGCCTAATTTTGAAGAGAAAAAATATGACAAATTGATCAAAAAAGATGTTCCATCTATAATGTTTCCATTTATGCGTTCGGCTGTTGCAAATATTACAACTACAGCAAATATTCCACCTTTGATATTACCTATAATCAATATTAATAATATTAAATTTGATTAATATAAAATATTTGCTAATTTTTATGTTGTTAAAAAAACAATAGTTAAAATGGTGTCAAAAATGTTCAAATGTTGTTTTGTCCACCTATAGTTAGTGTCAGTTTGGTGTCAACCCGTCTCTAAACTGTTAGATTTTACTTGCTTTTTTATTTTGCGTTTGGTCGTCCCCACCAAGTTAAAAACAGGCTGAGCAAAGCTTGTTTTTTTGTTTCACAACCACTTGCCACGGTGGGCTTGTGGTGTGATTTCATCACACTGCAAACTCTGTTTGCCACCCACATTCCATGCGGGTTCGTTCACATAATCCTCACCGTCCCCACCAAGTGTTAGATTTTACTAACAATTTTACACATAGTCTAAACAACAGACTATGTGTTTTTTTGTGTTTATACCCTAAAAAATACCCTAATTTTTTGGTAAAAATTTTTGAGTTTTTATACCCTAAAAGGTCGCGTGCCGACTTGTTTTGATGTGTTTGTGTTGTGGTGCTGACTGTTTTCATTTTCTTGCTTTGCAAGTGCTGGGTCTCCATAAAAATGGGGAGCATATGAAAAGCAAAACCATAAAAAACAAAACATTTTTTTGATTTTATATGTTACATATGATATAATTGATTATGTTTATTTAAACAATCAATCTTTTTAAAGTGTTGCAACAAAAAGGTTTTTTTTATTATAAAGGAGTTAAATGCGATGCAAAATACAAAATTTGTTGAAACAAAACATTATGTGTTTTTCTTTGAGAATAGCAGTTTAGCACAAAAAGAAATTAATAAGA
>JBJFDJ010000033.1:0-6878 GCA_051889975.1 Christensenellales bacterium | reverse complement strand
ATTAAATTTTAAAATCATTTATCTGTTTTAAACATTTTGATTAATATATTTTTTGTGCTATCATATTGATAAAATAAAGGAAATGCTATGAAAAATATTATTGTTGTAGATATGCAAAAAGGTTTTATGACAAAAACTAATATGCATCTGGTTGAAAAAATAAATAATTATTTAAGGCAAAACAACTTTGACAATATATTTTTTACAAAATGCATAAATAACAGCAACAGCCCTTTTAAAAAAATATTAAATTGGAATGGCGTTACAAAACACGAAGACCAAGAAATTGTTTGCGATATTCCAAAGGGCGCAAAAATTTTAATTAAAGATTGTTATGGACTTTCTGCAAAAAACATTAAGTTGCTTAAAAATTATGCGGGGGGGGGGTATAACTGAAATGGAAATTTGCGGAACGGACATTGATGCGTGTTGTTTGGCAATTGCGTTTAACTTGTTTGACAACAATATAAGGCCCATAATTTTATCTGACTTATGCGCAAGTTCAACGGGCAACAAAGATATTCACTCTTCTGCTTTAAAAATTATGGAACGACAATTTGGAAGCGAAAACATTAAATAAATAGTTGCAAAAAACATTTTGAAAATGAGCCAACTAAAATCCGTTCAAGTTGGTTTTTGTTTTAAAAAGATTTGGGAGAAAAATATGTCTAAAATAATTGAACTTAAAAATGTTAAAAAATATTTTAAAGATGTCAAGGCTGTTGACGACTTATCTTTTAGTGTTAATAAAGGTGAATTATTTGCGTTTTTGGGTGTGAATGGTGCTGGAAAATCAACAACAATTTCAATGATTTGTGGCACATTAAACAAAGACAGCGGGCAAATTTTTGTTGATGGCAGAGACATAGAAAAAGACAAACAAAGTGTGCTTGCCGACATTGGCGTTGTTTTTCAAAACTCGGTTTTGGACCAACAACTAACTGTTTTGGACAATTTATACATAAAATCTGCATTTTATGGTTTAAACAAAACTCAAACAAAACAACGAATTTGTGAACTTGCAAAACTTTTAGATTTTGAAAACATTTTAAACAGAACTGTTGCAAATTTATCTGGTGGACAAAGACGCCGAATTGATATTGCAAGGGCACTTTTAAATAATCCTAAAATTTTGATATTGGATGAACCAACAACAGGTCTAGACCCACAGACAAGAAAGTTGCTTTGGCAAGTGATTGAAAACTGCCGAAAAGAAAAGGGTCTAACTGTGTTTTTGACCACTCACTACATGGAAGAAGCAAGTGATGCCGACTATGTTGTGATTATTGATAGTGGCAAAATTGTGGCAAAAGGAACACCTGTTGAGTTAAAAAATTTATACACCGGCGACTTTATAACCATATACAATGTTGATGAAGAAAAAATTAAGTCATTGGGTGTTAAGTATGAAAAAAATAAAGACTCTTTTAGGGTTGAAGTAAAAAATATTGAAGAAGCAAAAAAATTGATTATTGCCCACCCTGAAATTTTTGATGACTTTGAACTTGTAAAAGGCAAAATGGACGATGTGTTTTTGTCGGTTACTGGAAAAAAACTTTTAGGAGAAAACTAAATGAGAACATTGTTTTTGTTAACAAAAAGAAATATAAAATTGTTTTTTAAAGATAAGGGAATGTTTTTTTCATCTCTCATCACTCCCCTGATACTTTTGCTTTTGTATGCAACATTTTTGGCAAAGGTGTATAGAGATAGTTTTGTTGCTTCACTGCCAGATGGCTTTGTGCTAGCCGACAGTGTTATCAATGCAACTGTTGGTGGGCAATTGCTTGCTTCACTGCTTGCCGTAAGTTGCATCACTGTTGCCTTTTGCTCAAATTTGATTATGATAAAAGACAAAGTTACAGGTGCTTACAAAGATTTTGCCGTAAGCCCTTTAAAATCTAAAACAATTTCGGTTGCATATTATCTTGGCACATTGTTTAACACTTTGATTGTGTGCTTTGTTGCCCTTGCTGTTGGTCTTGTTTACATTGCCATAACAGGTTGGTATTTTACATTTGTTGATGTTTTGCTTTTAATACTTGATGTTATACTGCTTACAATGTTTGGCACTGCTCTTTCGTCAATAATAAATTCATTTTTAAAAACACAAGGTCAAATGTCGGCAGTTGGAACAATTGTTTCGTCTTGCTATGGTTTTATTTGTGGCGCATATATGCCAATTTCAAATTTTGGCACAGGACTTCAACATATCTTGTCACTTTTGCCGGGAACTTATGGAACTGCCATAATTAAAAATCATTCCTTAAACGGAGCATTTGCCGAACTGGCTAAGCAAGGAGTTCCAACAAATGTAATTGAAGAAATGAAAACGGCACTTGACTGCAATATCTCATTTTTTGGCAACAATGTTAGCATGGGTGCAATGTATGGCATTTTAATTGGAACGATTGTCGTTTTGATGGGCGTGTATGTGTTAATTAACTTTTTAAGAAGAAAACGCATATAAAACTAACAAATTTTTAACTTTTTTCAAATCAATGAGCATATAAATTATGCTGTTGAAGTTTAATAAAAAAATTACATAATTTGTTTGCATATAAAATTTTAAAAGAATTTAATTTCATAAATAAAAAAAATCTGTTTATTAAAGTAACTTTTTTAGATTACTCCCAAACAGATTTTTTTGTGTTTTTATGATTTTGTTTAAAAGAATTTGGTGTTATTGCGCTTGCAATTTTTAGCAATTTTTAAGGGGCAATAAAATGCCAAATTTATTAAACATTTTTTGCAAAATTATTTGCTGTGCAATTTTAAAGTTGCAAAAGCATAAACAAAATAACAAACATTTAAAACCATTGTTATGACAAACAAAACAAGATGTATGTTGCCAAAGACTGATATTTTTGCAATTATTAAAACAAGATTTACAAAAAAGAACACAGCAAAAGCAATGTCAACCGCCAAAAGAATAAAGGAAAGGATTTTAAATGTTAAATTAGTTTTCATCATTCCAATATATCTCCTGTTTTTGTATTTGTTCTTTGCTTGCAAGTGTTATTACTTCTTTGTTTGGACTGTCTTGACCTGTTGAAATGATGTTTCCATTGTTTATCAAAGAACCAATTTGATAGGTTACATTGTCTTGCGCAAGCATAAAGTTGTTGCTGGCACTTATGCAAATTACAGAATTAAATATTTGATATTGAACATAACTTGAACCAAGGCAAGTGCCAACAAAACTGTTTGTTTCGTTGTTGCCATTTTTAAAAGTGCACAGCGAAAAACAATCGTTCATTTCTCCCCACAAAAATCCACTTATGCCACCAACAAATGCCATTGATTTGTCGTTTGATGTGCTTGCATCTATGCTAGCATCACTGCCATTTGATTTAAGTTGTGGCAAAATCATTTGTTCATCTTTTACCCAATAAGAAGAATATGCTGTAATCCCACCACAATATAAATTTGCGCCTTGCGATGATGCAATTAGTTCGCCCTTGTTTAAGCAGTGTGAAATATTGCCATAATTAACAGCCCCAATGCCACCAACAAAAACAAGTGCTTGGCTTGTTTGCTCATGGCTTGATTGTGCTTTTATTTTGCCATAATTAAAGCAATTTGTAACTGCCCCATAATTTGTTTGCACAATCCCACTTGCATTTGGTGACCAACTTTGCAAGTCGCTTGTCTGTGACAAATTTGCATAGTTTTTGCATGCTGATATGTTTGCGCTTTCTTGATTGTTTGTTACAATGCCCGATAGGTCAACCTCGGCGGTGTTAACTTCACTCCCTGCCATAAATTCGCAACTGCTAACTGTTCCGTTGTTTATTCCAACAAAACCAGACATATAACATTCGCCATCGCCACTTGCAACAATGTTGGCATTTAACAGGATTTTGCAACTTTTCATATATCCAAAATTTTCACTTGCAAAACCAGAAATATAAATATCATTATTTTGAGATTTTGAACAATTTAAATTAAGTTGACTGCATTTTATGTTTACATTTTCTATTGTTCCATAGTTTTTGCTAGCCAGCAAACTAACACTGCTGGCAACATCTTTGCTTAAATTGTCATACACGATGTTAAGATTTTTGATTGTGCTATTGCTATTTAAAATTAAATTATTGCCATGCAAGTTTTTTATATAAATAGTGTTGTTTTGACCATCAATTTCGCCCGAAAAATTGACGCTAAAATCATCAAAACCATCTATTGTAAAGTCTTTTGTTAACACATAACTTCCACCCGATTTTAATGCAGACACAAACTGATTTGCACTTTCAATTTTTGACTTGCTAAACCCTGTGCCAACCCCAACAAAAGTTGCCATAAAAACAAAACTGATTGCAACGCAACAAACAAATGCAAGTGAAGACCATGCTCCAATTTTAAACCACTTTTTTTGCTGATAATTTAATTTGCATTTGCCAAGTTTGATTTTTTGTTTTGATAGCACTATGCTTTGCGCATAAATATTTTGATAAATAACAGTTAAATTTTTGCAGATATCAATATTTTTGGCAAAAGACTTATAACACTTTTTTAACTTTTCATCTCGGTGCAAAATTGCAAGCATTTCAAGTGGCGAAATTATGGCACTATTATCGAGATACAATCTCAAACATCTGCCGGCATAGAGTTTAAATTTTTGATAGATTTCAAAACTTTCATAACAAACCACATATTGAGATATTTTCCCAAGTATTTTTTCATATTTTTTAATTATTTTTTTTGCATTAAAAAGATAGCAAACGCAAAGCAGTGGAAAACGCCCAAAACACAAATTTTCATTGCCATTAATTAGTTGTGAAAAACCAATCAAATCATCAGATTTGACTGCATTTAATATTTTTTCGCAACTGTTTGTGTTCATGCACTTCCCCTTTTTGCAATTTGTTATTTTTTGATATTTATTCTCTTAACTATTTTTTTGTTTTAACCCTGCGGTCCTCTGCCCACTTATCAATTATTTCAAAAATATACTGTTCGTTGACATCGTTGTTTTCAACAACCCTTTTTAAAAGTTCATTTGACACTTTATAGTTTTCAACAAGTTTGTCTATGCTGTTTTTTTCACTGTTAAGGGCTTCTAAAACGCTGTCGTTTTTGTTTTGAATTTGACTTATTTTTTCACTGCTTTGCTTTAGAGTTTCGCCAACATCTTTGTTGATGTAATCGTTGATTTTTTGCACGCCAACATTATATACTTCCAAATTTTTTTCTAGTTGTTTAACATCATAATTTTTGCGTTTTTCTTCAATGATGACATTTAATTTTTCAAGTTGGTCTTCTGCTCTTTTTTGAATGCTGTCAACATTTTTAATTTTGCCTTCAATACTGCCACAAAGCGTGACCAAAGTGTCAACAGAATTAACATACTTGTTTGTTAGGGCAACAAATCTATCAACTTCGCTAGACAAAGTTTTTGCCTTGTCGGCTTGACTTGACAATTCATTGTAAATTTTGTCTAGTTTGCCCTGCAAGTTGCCACCAAAATTTTCGTTTAAGTTTTGTATGTCTGTTCTTATGCTGTCAAAACTGGTTGAAAATTCCCTAAGATTTTGTTCAATTGGAGTGATTAAATCTCTGTATTCTTTAAATGTTGCAATGAGAGATTGTATTTCATTGTTTTCCATTTTGCTTTCCTACCCTTTTAAAGTTTTCCTTTATTTGTTTAAAACTAGATTTTAAGTTTGCAATGTCTTTTTGCACTGTTTCAACAATAAACTTTTGTGCAAGTTTGTTGTCCTTAACATCCTCAAAATAACTGACAATATCAATGTTTAAGCCACCATTATTGTTTTTGTTACATGCATCAACAAGTTCAATTAAGTTGTCATCTTTTGATATTGTAAATTGCTGTTTTGCCTCTTCGGTCATGCCATATTCCCAAAATTTGATGCCTGCTTCTCTGTATTTTCCAAAGTGAATATAGTTTTTGTAAACATCAATTTTGTTAAGTTCGTTTTTGCGTCTTATGTCATCAGTGATTTTGTTTGCCATAAAACGCGCATTGTCAAATTGTTCTAGTTTTATAAATTCTTTAACTCTATCCAAAATTTCTGCTTGCGTAAATTGAATTTTGCCAACTATGTCGTTTAATATTTTAACTGCACTTTTTGTATCTCTCTGCTCAAAATTGTTTGCAAAAAAATCTTCAAATTGCTGGATTTTAATCTTTTCAACAACAAAAATATTTTGCTTTGCCCTTGAAACTCCAACATAAAACAAATTGTAAAAATATCTAAAAACAGAGTTTTCATCGGCTTGCTTGTGATTGATTTTGTTTTGCTTTAACATTTGCCATTTGTCACCATTGCAACTTAACAAGTTGTATGCAACAATTGTATCTCTTTCAAGCCCCTTAATTTCACTAACAGTTAAAACTTCTTGATTTTTTATTGTTTTTTTCAAATTTGCCTTTTGCTCGGCATTTGCAACAACAAAAGTGAAATTGTCAAAATTGCTTTGCGCAACAACACTGGCAAAACTGGTGTCGTTGACATAAACTGCCGTTGTTTTTGTTGCACTGTCAATGCTTTGACCTTTTAACACAAAACTATGTGTTCCAAATTCGGCCTTGTTGATTAAGCCAAGTTGATTGATAATTTGCTCAATTTTTTTTGTGTTGCGATAATTGTTTTTTAACTCTTTAACTTCGGTCACATCTTTTTCGTATAGCAAATTTTTAAGATATCCAAAATTAAAATATGATGGATTAATCATTTGAAGGGCATCGCCAACGCAAAACATCTTTATGCTCATCTTTTTAAACAGGCACAAGTTAACTTGTGAATAGTCCTGCACTTCGTCAACAATTGACAAGGTGTATTGAGAATTAGTATCAATTTTATTTATCAAAATTTTTGATGCCGAATTGTTATCTAACAAATTATTTTTTTCAC
>JBJFDJ010000032.1:27377-29592 GCA_051889975.1 Christensenellales bacterium | reverse complement strand
TAAAATTATATTTTTGATTTACACTTAAAACAATGCTCACTATTAACCGAATTATAAGCGCCACAATTTAAGCATACTTTGTAGCCCACAGTGTTTACAATATCAGGCTCTGATGTGTTTTCATTTTTATTGTTTGTTTGACAGTTTTTGTTTTCAACATCAATTTGTATGTTTTCGTTATTTACACTATTTTGAGAACAAATATCTTGAATGTTTTCACAGTTAGTTTCATTTGTTTCAACATTATTTAAATTATCTTTGGGTGTGGCTGAGCTTTCAAGCAGGTTTTCATTGATATTTGAAATAACATCTGTTTTGTCATTTTTGTTGTAATTTAATACTTCCACTGTTTGCGCTGGTTGATTTTGCGTAAGTTCGGTATAGTCTAATTTTACACTCTTAAATACTTTTTTAGGGAAAATGGTGTTGGTGACTTCAATACTTGTTATTTTTACGCCACAATCATACAACTCTTTGTTAACATAATCAATAACACCCTCAAAGCATTTTGAAGCCCTTGCGTGCAAATCTTCAACTTTTGGTTTGTTTTTTTGAACTCTTTTGGTCGTAAGTTCGGCAACCCAACACGATATTTCACGGCGCGCAATACTTTCTTTAATCAAACCATATTGTGTAAGCATGGCTTCAACAAAATCGACAGAATTGATAATTTGAAAATCAAATTTGCCCTCTAGCTTAACTTTAAGGTTTTTATATTTTTTATCTTTTATGAGCACACTGTTAAAACTTGCAAACTGTTGCTCTAAAAAGGGTTTTAGGTTTATCAAATACAATTGTGCACTAAATTTGTTTGGCAAATTACCCTTTCTGTCTGGTTTTGTAAGTTTTAAAATGCGAGTAAGAATTGGCATACAACCAACTTCCAACCTATAACTGCCCTCGTTAAAAACATCGGCGACTTTTCCTTTTGCCACAAAAACAGCAACAAAGTTTTGTGGCACTTCCAATTTTTTGCCAAACTTGATTGCTTGATTTGACACAAGGCTTATCAACTCACTGTCAGAAACATCAGTTGTGTCAATTTTATTGCTAAATAATTTTTTTATTTTTGATATTAAACCCATATTTTCCTTTTTGTGCGTTTTTATTTAAACAAACATATTGAAGTTTTTTAATAAATCAGCAAACTTAAATATTCGTTGTTTGATAATTTATTTTATCATATCAAATAAAAACTATCAATTTTTTTAAAAATATAATAATCAAAAAATTTGCAACATACATTATTTTAAACAAAACTGGAGGAATTATTTTGAAAACCTTATCTAATTTAATTGGAAAGCCAATAATAAGCATTTACGATGGAAAAATTGAAGGCTACGTTAAAAATTTGCTCTTTGATAAAAAATTGACAAAGCTATGTTTTTTGCAATTTTTTGATGACAACACTCAAGAGGACAAACTATTGAATGTAAAATCTATTTACAGCATTGGTCAGGACGCCATAATTTTAAGAAATAGCTTTGATGTTATGTTAGATACAATAGATGTTTCAAATTATGTAAATCCAAACAATTTTGACATTTACTCTGTTGACGGAAACAAAATAGGCAAAGTTTCGGACATAACCTTAAATGATAAAAATAAAATAGAAAATTTGGTTTTGCAAGATAAAACAAAATTGCTTATAAAAAACATTTTAAATGTTGGCGATAAGGTTGTGATATTAAAACAAGGACAATCAAAGTTAAACATATCATTTTTTAAAAGCAAAGCCAACATAATCAAATATAACAAAAGCGACATTAAAGTCGAAATTCAAAATGGAGTGACATATATTAAGCCACAAAAACCAAACAAAATTATCACAAACAATTATGAGTTTTTGATTGGCAGAAAGACAAATAAAAATATTTATGCAGATAACGGAGAGTTGCTTGTTAAAAAACAAACAAAAATCAACACAAACATAATTGATGTTGTGTGCAGAAACGGCAAACTTAAAGAACTAACAGCAAATAGTGTGCAATAAAAAATTATCTTGTAGCAAATACAAGATAATTTTTTAACTATTCTTTATCGCTTTTTGGCTATTTTTGCCTTTTTGACTACTTTTTATCACCATCATTAATTTCTTTTAAAACAGATTTTAGCTGTTCACTAAACTCAACCAAACTCAAATCGCCAACAGTAGTATCACCATTTCCCTTGTTGTCATTTTTTGGTTTTGCTACTTTTTTTGCCTTTGTTGTTG
>JBJFDJ010000032.1:9516-27277 GCA_051889975.1 Christensenellales bacterium | reverse complement strand
CCATTTCCCTTGTTGTCATTTTTTGGTTTTGCTACTTTTTTTGCCTTTGTTGTTGTTTTTGTTGTTGGCTTTGCAGTTTTTGGTGTGCTTGTTTTTTTGGCCGTCGTCTTTTTTGCAGTTGGCTTTTTGTCAGCAGTATTTGTTTTTGTTGTTTTTTTGGCTGGTGATTTTTTATCTGCCGTCTTTTTTGTTGTTTGTTTTTTTGTTGCTGGCTTTTTTTCTGTCTTTGGGGCAGCAGCCTTTTTTGCAGAAGATTTTTTTGCTGTGCTTGATTTTTTTGCAGTGCTTGGCTTAGTATTTTTGTTTGATTTCTTTTCTGCCTTTTCTTTTGGTGATTTTGTTTGAGAAATTGCTTTTGTTTCTTCTAACTGAGCAGAAAGGTCTTTTGTTTGTCTGTCAAGTTGTTCATTTTGATTTTGAATTTCTTTTTCAATGTCTTCAATGTCTTGGCTTGATTGTTCAACATTTGCACCATCATCTTGTTTTTGGTCATCTTCTTTTATGGCTTCTTGTTTTTCATCAGCACCTTTTAAATCTTCTTGCTTTTCGGCATCTCCGTTTATGGTTTCTTCATGGTCAAACTTTTCTGGTGAATTGCTGTTTTCCCAAGTGAAATCATAAGTTGGCTTTTTGTAACGTTTTACAGGAGCTGGTTTTGCCTTTTTTGACAAGTCTTCTGGCTCTTCGTCATCTTCTAAATCGGCAAACATTTTGTCAATTTGTTCTGAAAGTGAAATTGGCATTTCTTCTTGAGCATTTTGATTTTGCGCGTCAATATCTTCTTGCTTGATTTCAGCCACATCTTCGTTTTTGTCATCTTCAACTAAAGCATCACTATCTATAGCATCAGCTACTTCATCTACTTGCTCAGTTTTTTGATTTTGAGCATTATCTTCCAAAGCGTCTTCGTTTTGCAAAACATCTTCGTTGTTTGTTGGTTCGGTCAATTCTTCGTCAAATTGCTGGTCAACTTGTTGGGTGGCTGGTTCATTTGCTTGTTGCCCACCATTCAATGTTTCGCCATAAACCGCTTTTCCATTTTCATCGGTATAATATGGATTGCCGTTTTCATCCACAAAGAACTCAACGCCATTTGCATCAAAATATCTGTAAACTTCAACTTGCTTTTTGTGTTTTAAATCTTTTATTGATTGTTTTAGGTTGTTGATTTCTTGGTCTTTCTTTTCTATTTCAATTTTTCTGCTTTCTAAAGTTTTGTTTATTTCAAAAATTTCTCTATCTTTAGATTCAATTGTTGCATCTTTAGATGTTAATTCTTCACTAACTTCTCCTGCAACAGATTTAAGTTCTGTTATTGTTTGTTCTTGTTCGGCAATTGTGTTTGCATAATTTTCGATGATTTGAAGTTTTTCATCATACATAACAGTTTTTTCTGTTAACACTTTATCTCTTTCTTCAACTGCAACTTGCAATTGTTGATTGTCAACTTTTAATTTGTCAAGCTCGTCTTTAAATTGTTTGTCAACCAAAACTTTTATGTCGGCATAAATCTTATCTGCATAAGTTTTAAATTCGCCATTTAAACTGCCTTCGGCTGTTTTTCTAAATTCTTCAATTTCTGCTTTTTTATCTTCAATTTGTTTGTCAAGTGCTTTTTTGTCAGCGTCATATTTGTTGTTATCTTCTTCAACTTCTCGCTCTAATTGGCGTTGTTTTTGAATTTCATTTTCTCTTTGTTTGCGCAAGTCATTGCCAACAATTATGTTTGTTGTGTTGTCCAATTTTTCTTTTAATCTATCAAGTGATTCTTGAATATCACGGAGTTTGCGTTGATTGGTTTTATTTTTTTCGTCATAACTTTTGTCAAGCAAATCTCTTGAACCTTGAAGTTCAGAAATTTCTGCAAGAATTCTCTTTCTGTTGCCCAAATAGTATTCACATTCGCGCATTGCCCTTTCCATAACCAAAGAACCATTTACGCCCAAACTTGAAAAATCATATTCTTCATGTTCAACTTGACTTTCTTTTGCTTTTCTTATTTGTTCTTCTTCAAATGCTGCTCTTTGTTGCAAGTATTGTTGCAAAACAGGTATGCCGTTAACAATTTCTTTGCGAGTGAACAAAATTTCATAATCCACATAATCAGGAAGAGTTGTAACTGCCCTGTCAATTGAATGTTGAAAGTTTGGAAAGAAATTAAAGAGTTCGGCAATTGCATTGTTGCGTTTTGCTTTTAAAATTAAAAGATACAACTCGCCCACAAACAAAATAACAAGTGGAAGAAGTAAACTTTGCACAAGCACTGTTGCAAATGTGCTTGCAGTGTTTAAAACTGCACCAATGCTAAATATAAATGACAAAATTGATAAACAAATAATTACTGTTCTAATTGCTGTTATATGATTTTTGTAGCCACTTGCCTTAAAAGGTTTTTCTATGCAATTATCTTCTGTAAAAAACTCGCTTGGTTTTTTATCTCTGTTAACCATATATTGTTGCCATTGCACTCTCATAGGCGCAGGTATTTTTTTCATTAACTTATTAAATTCAACCAAATTTTCATCATTAATGAAAGGGTTTGATTCTAAATAAACATTAAGTTTTTCAACTGCCCTGGTTGTTTTAACTTCACTTGAAAATATTGTTGCAATTAAACTAATGATAATTGTAACAAGCAACAGTGAAAGTGAAATTATTGCAATCCAACCAAGCCCCAATGTTTGACCTGCTTGATTAATTCCACCAATAATTGTATCGAAGATATCTAATAGCATAACTGTTCCTCCGTTTGTTATTTACAAATAAACATCATAAATAGTATAATTTTTGTTTTTTATTTTGTCAAACATAATGCTTAAATTATTATTACTTTACCCAAATAAAAACTATAAATTATTTTTTTGGTCACTTTTTTGCCATAAAAATCTTGTATGGCTTTTGCATAAATGTTTAATTGCGTTGCATATTTTTGTTTGAATTTTTGTTCACTTGATATTCTGCTTGTCTTGTAGTCAATCAAATATATCTCATCAGATTTTATGATAATTAAATCGGCAATTCCCTGAACAATAATTTTTTCATCACTATTTGTGTTCGTCAGTTCTTTTGCAGGGTAATAGCACAAAAATTGTTGCTCTTTTAAAACAAGGTCGTCTTTTTCAATTAGTTTTGATAAATCACAAACTGCTTTAACTATTTGCTCAACATCAACTGCCGTCCATTCTTCGTTGGTTATTAAATTGCTTGATTTTAAATTTTCAACTTGCTTTAAAACTTGGCTTGCGTCACTGTTAAAATTCAACAATTGCATAAACTTGTGAGACGCTGTCCCAATTAACAAAAAGTCATCTTCTTGCAACTTGTCACTGGTTTTTGATGTTAAATCGCTTATGTTATAATGGTCTTCTTGCTCCATTATTTGAGAGACAGAAACTTTTTTGACAAGGTTGCTCTTTTTAAATTTATTATTTATAATTTGCGAGAACTTGTTGCTAAATGTGTTGCCACAAAAATTAAATTCATTTTCTTGCACATCGGTTAAATCTATGTCATCAAAATCATATTTAACACAATCAACCATCGCTTTGCAACAATCTTTTACAATGCCATTGTTATGAAGCAAAGTTTCAACTTCATTTTTGCCAAACAAACCCAAAATCCATTTTAGATAACTATCGGTTTCCAAAACATCTAAAGAACTTTTTAGTTCATCAATATTCTCTAAATCAGTTGTGCCAACAATGGTTAAGTAGTTTTTTGGTCTTGTCAACGCAACATACAAAAGGCGCATTTCTTCTTTGCGTTCTTCATCAGTAATTTTTTTCTTAAATGCCAAATTTATTGGCGAATTGTATGCTAAGCGCTTTGATAAATCATAAGATTTTGTTGAAATGCCAAAATCGTTTTCTATCAAAATATTTTCTCGCACACTTTGATTGCTAAAACTGCTACCCGTATCCACCAAAAACACTACGGGGAACTCTAGCCCCTTGCTTGCGTGTATGGTGCTTATTTTAACTGAATTTGAACTGTCATTTATGCTCACATCAAAACTAATGTTTTCGGCAAAAGTGTTTATGTAGTTGATAAATTCGCTCAAACTATAATTTTTTATGCTTTCAATGTTGTTTAGCAAAAGTGAAACATGCGTGTTAAACTCTTCGCCTTGATTGTTGACAATGAAGTATTGCTCCAAATTTTCATTGCCTATTATATGCAATATTAATTCTTGCAAATTTTTGCTTTTGCTAAGCACCCTATATTCATTTATCTTTTTAAAACAACTTTGTATTTTTTTGCTTGTTTCATCACAAATTTCACTTGCATATCTGTCAACAGCCTGATAAAAAAACTTTTCTTCTTTAAACTTTGCTCTTATTTTTGCAAGTTCATCAAAACTTAAATTGTTTGATTTTAAGGCAAGCGTTGAAATTAATGCAGTGTCATTTTGACAGTTTTCAATCAATCTTAAAATGTTGATAATTAATTGAATGTCATAACTCTTGTATAATTTATCAGTGTATGTGCAGTTTACAGGTATGCCTGATTTTTTAAGAACATCTCTCATTAACAGCATCACACCACTCTTTTTGCGTGATAAAATTGCAATGTCCTTAAAGTCAATTTTTTTGTGAGATTTTGTCTTGGCATCATAATATGTTTTGCCAATAAGCGACAATATTTCATTTGCAACTATTTTTGCTTCTTTTTGAATTTTTACAAATTCCCCAAATGATAGTTCTGCATCTTTAACCGAATAATATTTAAAGGTTTCATTTTGCAAATCTTCACTTTCGTCTTTTGACGTTTTTTTGTTAACTGCAATTATTTTTATCTGCTCACCATTGCTAGACTTTTGCATGTTGCCACCAAATTCAAGCCGAGATGTGTTTTTGTAGTCTATGCCAGAGTTGTCTTTTTGCATTATGCCATCAAAAACAAAATTGGCAAAATTTAAAACATCACTTTCGCTTCTAAAATTTTTGTTTAACTCAACAATGCTGTTTGTGTTTTGAAAATCTTTGTATAAATTGTATTTGTTTAAAAATATCTTTGGCTCTGCCTGCCTAAAACGATATATGCTTTGTTTCACGTCACCCACCATCAAAAGATTTTCGCCCGTTGAAATATTTTTGATGATGTCGTCTTGAATTTCGTTGGTGTCTTGATATTCGTCAATAAAAATGTATTTGTATCTGTTTTGCAAGGCTGTTTTTATGTCTTGGTTTTGTAGCAACTTGCCAGCATAAATCTCCAAATCTGCAAAGTCCAAAACTTGATATCTCTTTTTTAAATTTGCATATTCAACTTCAAATTCTTGCACCAAATCATATAATTTGTCAATATTTTGTCTTGAAAAATCAATGTCATTTTTTAAATCTTCTATTGATATCTTTTTGTTGTCAACAAAATTATTTAATGCCAACGTAAATTTGTCTTTTGCTATTGATAACTCTGCTTTTAAATCTGTTTCATCAGCAGTTAAGTTTCGCTTTGTCATCTTTTTAAAATTTAAGCCATTGCAAAGATAATAATAATTGTTTTCAAAATCATCATTTAACACTTCAACTTTTTGTAGCCAATCAGTTATAATTTCTTGCAAATAATCTGATTGGATTTGCCCTGCTTTAACAAGCAAGTTGTTTAAGGTTTTATCAAAGACATCTCGTTTTAAAACAATGTAGTTATTTATGTATTTTATTGCTTCGCTTTTGTTTAAGCTATGAGAATACATATCATTTAACAGGTTTTTGTAATAATTGTTGTCTATAGATTTGCTTCGTAAAAAATTAAAAACTCTAATAATGCCATTTTTTAATGTGCTAAAATTTCTGCTACCAAAAAATTGCTCTAGCAAATCGTTGTATTTTTCATCTAAATTTTTGTTTAAACGCAAAAATATGTTGTCAAGTGCTTTGCTTTGCAAAAATTTTGACAAACTGTCATCGGCAACATTAAAATTGTTTGAAACCCCTATGTGATAGCCAAACTCCCTAACAACCTTTATGCAAAATTTATCAAAAGTTAAAATATCACAATTTGTTAGGTCGTCAAGTTGCTCAAGCAAAAAAGCGTCATTTGAACTTTGCAGTTCGCTGGCAAGCCTAATCTTCATTTCGGCACTGGCGTCATTTGTAAAAGTGACAACTAAAAGTTGTTTTAATGTGGCAAATTTGTTTAAAACAATGTCAACAATTTTGCTGATTAAAACTTTTGTTTTTCCACTGCCAGCCGAAGCAGAAACAAGCAAGTTACCACTTTTGTGATTTATTACTTGTTGTTGTTCGTCTGTTAAATCTTGGTATTTATTTACAACTTTGTTCTCCATTTTTATCCTTTATAAAACTTAATTTATCCTTTTTTTCGTTTAAAACTCTGCATCCATTTTGCATTATATCATATTGGCACAAGGATTTATAGTCACAATATTCGCAACTGTTTTTCATTCCTTCTTTGTATGGTTTTGGCAAAATGTAGCCGTTTAACATTTCATCAACTGCACCATTTAAAATGTTGTAACAATAATCAATTAATTCTTGCATTTCTTGATTAGATAGCAAAAGTTTTAACGAATTTTTGTTTATGTCGCGCTCTTTTGTAAATGCCACATTTATGATATCACTGCTGTTTTGTTCAACCAAATGCTTGTCTGTTCTAAAAATAACATCTTGGTCATTTAACAACACTCCACTTAATTTATAGGCATTGTATTCGGTCGTTTCTTTGTCTGAAAATTTGTTTTTTACGGGCATATACATTGCACCTGCTGGCCTTTTTGCCAAAATATCTTGCAAAACTTTTAAATAGGTGACAAGTTGAATTTTTAAGCCGTAATATGCATTTTGATAACTAAACTCCTCATTTCCTGTTTTGTAATCGACAATTTTAAAGGTGTTGTTGGCGTCACAAATATCAAGCCTGTCAACAAAACCTTTTAAGGTAAGTCCACTTGGCAAGTTATAATTTTCAAATTTAAATTCTGATTTTTTTGGTCTGTAATCACTGCTATCAATTTGATATTTTATTGCACAGCAAAATCTAACTGCCTCTTGTTTTAAACTGTTGAGTTCGTATTTTTTTTCTTTTAAATTTTTGTAATCATTGCTGTTGATAACTTTGTCAAAATACTTTGTTGCCAGATTTTTTGCGTCAATGTTTTTAAAATCGTTTTTTATGCAATCATCAATAAATAATTGTGCAATTTTGTGAAGTATGTTGCCAACATCAACTGCCTTTAACTCAAACTTTTGATGAATTTGAGGTCTTATGCCATAATCAACAAATTGCTTGAATGGGCAATTAAAATAACTTTCTATCTGGCTAACTTTTGTTAAACCGTTTGGGAACAAAACTTCTTTTGCATTTTTAAGCACAAACCTTTTTTCGTCCTTTAAATAAAGTTTTTCTTGTTCCTTTAAAGTTTGTTGCATATTTTGGCACAACATATATTTTATTGTTTGATTTTCTTGCTTTTGACTTTTTGCAATTCTTGTTGCATTTTGCACAGTGCCAACATAATACTCTGGGAGCAAACTATCTTGCTCATCGTCAAAAATTAAAAGAGGAATTTGATTGTAGCTGTCTATTGGCAACTTTTTGCCATCAAATGTTAATATATCGCAAAGTTTGTTTGCAAAATCACTTGCAAATTGCACTTGTCCCTTAATTAACAAACTATATGTTAGTTCAAGCATATCAGTGAAATTTAACAGCAGATTAAACAACTTAAATTTTTCCCTTTTGTTTATTTCTTTTATGCTTGGCGTGATTTTGTTTTTTGATTTAAAATTTTGAATTTCATCATCTGTGATTGTTCCAGCATCAACACTTGCTATTGGCATACGGCTTTGCGTTGCACCCACAATAAACAATGCCTTTTTTGTAATAAAAGTGCTTTTTGAACAGTCGCCAACAAAAACTGAGTTGCAGTTGATTGGAATGGACGATAATTTAACCGAATTAAACCCACTTTTTAAGGTTTCAATTGCAAACCTAACATCAACTTTATCATTTGCAAACACACTCTCTGCTTCGCTTAACAAATTTAAAAATTTATCATACACTTGATTGTCAATAGCACACTCAACATTGTCTTGTTGTTGAGAATAATTCTCAATTGTTTCTTTTGCTTGTATATCTTGCAAATAGCAAATTAAATTATCTATAATTTCAGCAAAATTTTTAGAGTTTTCTAAATTGTTTTTTAATTTAAGAATGTTGTCAAAAATTTGTTTTCTTGTCTCTTCGGCAACAGCGCATTCATTTGAGTTTTCAAAATTAAATGGTCTATAAAATTCGTCACCAATCACATTGTATTTATAGCAAAAATTTTCAAAAGTTGCTTGATTTTGAGCATCAATATCAAACAAAGGACTTTGGCTTATTGAGACTGCGTCTACAGTTAAATTTTTGTCGGTTATAAAGTCAAATATCAAAGCAATAGTCTTAATAAAATAATGGTCATTAAGAGTTTTTGTTATGTCTAAAAAATATGGTATGTCATACTCGGCAAAAATTTGTTGCACCAAAAGACTATAGTCTTCAATGCCGTTTATTGCAACATTTATGTCATCAAATTTATAATTTTTTTCCAGTGCCAAATACTTAATCTTGCTTGCAACATATCTTAATTCTTGTTCAATGCTTTCACATTCAATGACTTTAACTTTGTTTGTTTCAAAAGTCAATTTGTTGTCAAAATTATAAAGATTGTTTAGCAAAAAGTTTTGCAAAGGGTTTAATTTGGCATTTTTAAAACTTATTTTTGTTTTTATTCCACAATTTTCAAACGCATTGTTGAGTCGTTGAAAAACAACATTGTCATAAATGTTTTTGTTGCCTTGCAAAACATTGTAACAACAACCAACAGTTAAACTTTTTGCTGTTTGGCTTAGATTTGTTAAAAGAGAAATTTGTGCATTGGTAAAACTATCAAACATTGCAAAAAACACATCACTCTTTTTTATGTATTCATTGTTTTTTGATACTTTATCAAATAGTTCATATCTGGTGACAGTATCTAAATTATCTTTGCCAAGCGCCTTTTCATATTCGTTATAAATTGTGTAGATGTCTTTAATTTTGTTTCCAAAATTTGAATTGTCTATGTTTAACAAAAGTTCATCTGGCGTTATGCCACTGCTTTTTAACAAGTTTATAGTGTTAAACATATTTTCAGCAAACGCAAATTGATTGCAAACTTTTTTGTAGGTTAAAAGTTTATCTGCATTTTGCAAAACAATTTTGCCAACCAAAAGAGTTCCACTTTGTTTTGTTAACACATTTAAGCCATTTTCATAGCCTAGCAAAACTTTTTTTTCTAGGCGTGACAGCGTTGTCGTCCAAACATTAAACAAACTGCTTGTATTTAAATATTCAAAAACAAGTTGTTCGGCGTTCATACTAAATTTATCTGGCACAACTAAAATGATATTTTGAAATTTGTCTTTGTTTATTATGTCAGCAATTTTATCTAAAACTGCATAAAAACTAGACATATATGTATTTGATACGACAAAATCGACTTCTTTTTTCATAATATAATCATAACATTTTATATAACATTTGTAAAATTTATTTTTTCTTTTGCAAAACTAAAATTTGCTAATTTTTTTTGCTATTTTTTTGATGTGAATAAATCACAAAAATATTTTATTTATCTTATAATAATTTTTTAACAAGATTGTTTAAATTTAATTTAATTTTTAATTATATTGTTTCAGCTTTTTATAGTCATTAAAATTAAACAACTATTATTATCTTATTTGCAGTTTTGCTTCTATTTTTTTTATTAATATTCATAAATTTAGTTTAAAGTAAAATATAAAAGTATAAAGAGCATAAAAAAATTGTAGCAATAAACTACAATTTTTTATGTTACTATTTTGTGATTTTTGTAATAACGCCTGAACCAACAGTTCTGCCACCTTCACGGATAGCAAATCTCATACCTTCTTCCATAGCAACTTCTGTGATAAGTTTGATATCCATTTCAACGTTATCACCAGGCATAACCATTTCTGTGCCAGCTGGGAGTTCGATTGAACCTGTAACGTCTGTTGTGCGGAAGTAGAATTGTGGTCTGTATCCATTAAAGAATGGAGTGTGGCGTCCGCCTTCTTCTTTCTTTAATACGTAAACTTGAGCAGTGAATTCTGTGTGTGGCTTGATTGTGCCAGGAACAGCAAGAACTTGTCCTCTTTCAACGTCACTTCTGTCAATACCACGAAGAAGCAAACCAACGTTGTCACCTGCTTGTGCTTGGTCAAGTTGTTTACGGAACATTTCAACACCAGTAACAACTGTTGTTTTGTGTGCGCCCATACCAACGATTTCAACTGTATCGTTAACTTTTACAACACCTCTTTCAACACGGCCAGTAACAACTGTTCCACGACCTGTGATTGTGAAGATGTCTTCAATTGGCATAAGGAATGGGTCATCAATGTCTCTCTTTGGATCTGGGATGTAAGCATCAATTTCTTCCATCAATTTGTAAATGCAAGCACAGTCTGGGCTGTCTGCATTGCCAGCTTGAGCAGCTTCAAGTGCTTTAAGAGCTGAACCACGAACAACTGGAGTGTCATCACCTGGGAAACCATATTTTGTAAGAAGGTCTCTTACGTCCATTTCAACGAGGTCAAGAAGTTCTTCGTCATCTACTTGGTCGCATTTGTTCATAAATACAACGATGTAAGGAACACCAACTTGACGAGCAAGAAGGATGTGTTCTCTTGTTTGAGGCATAACACCGTCTGTTGCAGCAACTACAAGGATAGCGCCGTCCATTTGAGCAGCACCAGTGATCATGTTTTTAACATAGTCAGCGTGTCCTGGGCAGTCAACGTGTGCATAGTGTCTCTTTTCTGTTTCATATTCAACGTGTGAAGTATTGATTGTAATACCTCTAGCTTTTTCTTCTGGGGCTTTGTCGATTTCATCATATCTCATAGCCTGTGCTTCACCTTTAGCAGCCAAAACACATGTGATTGCAGCTGTTAAAGTTGTTTTACCATGGTCAACGTGGCCGATTGTACCAATGTTGATGTGTGGTTTTGTTCTAACAAATTTAGCTTTTGCCATTTCTATTCTCCTTAAATTTATTTATATTACGCGTTAATTATAACGCAAAATATTTTTTTTTGCAATTGTTTTTATTTAGTTTTTATTTTACAGTTAAAAAACTACAAATTATTCTGATTTTTTTGCTCTTTCGCCAATAATTGTGTCGGCAATTGATTTTGGAACTTCGGCATAGTGGTCAAATTCCATTGTAAATGTTCCACGGCCTTGTGATGCGCTACGAAGTGCAGTTACATAACCAAACATTTCTGCAAGTGGAACTTGCGCAGTGATTGATTGAACACCCATATTGTTTTCCATACCTTGCAAAATGCCACGACGAGATGTCAAACCTCCCATAACATCACCAAGATATTCATCTGGAACTTCAACGTCAACTTTCATAACTGGTTCCAAAAGAACAGGATGAGCTTTTTTTGCACCTTCTTTAAATGCAAGTGAACCTGCAATGTGGAATGCCATTTCTGATGAGTCGACATCGTGGTAACTTCCATCAATAACTGTTGCTTTAAAGTCAACCATTTGATATCCAGCCAAAATACCATTTTGAGCGGCTTCTTGAATACCATCGTCAATTGCAGGGATGTATTCTTTTGGAATAGCACCACCAACAACTGCGTTTTCAAAGATGTATCCTTGTGTTGGTTCAAGTGGTGAGAATGTTACAACGCAATCACCATATTGACCTTTACCACCACTTTGACGAATGTATTTGCCTTGAACGGTAACTGTGTCACGGATTGTTTCTTTGTAAGCAACTTGTGGTCTACCAATGTTGCATTCAACACCAAATTCTCTTCTTAATCTGTCAACCATAACATCAAGGTGAAGTTCACCAACACCTGCGATGATTGTTTGACCACTGTCTTTATCTGTGTAAGTTTTAAATGTAGGGTCTTCTTTTGTAAGTTTTATGAGTGCAAGAACCATTTTTTCTTGGTCTGCTTTTGTTTTTGGCTCGATTGATTGCTCAATAACTGGGTTTGCAAAGTCAATACCACTGAGTGCAATTGGATGTGCTTCATCGCAAAGTGTGTCACCAGTGATTGTATCTTTTAAACCAACAAGAGCAGCAATGTCACCTGCGTAGATTTCATCAACATCAGTTCTGTTGTTTGCGTGCATACGAACGATACGGCCAATGCGTTCCTTTTTGCCTGTTCGGCTGTTAAGAACATATGTGCCTGATTTTAAAACACCGCTGTAAACACGGAAGAATGTCAAACTGCCAACAAACTTGTCGTCCATAATTTTAAACGCCATACCAGCAAATGGTGCTTCGTCTGATGTTTGGCGAGTTTCTTCTTCTTTTGTTTTTGGGTTTGTTCCATTGACATCATCAATGTCAACTGGGCTTGGAAGATAATCAACAATTGCATCAAGTAATGCTTGAACACCTTTGTTTTTGAAAGCAGAACCACAGCAAACTGGGTTAACCTTCATTTCAAGTGTTGCTTTTCTTATTGCAGATTTGATTTCTTCAACTGTAAATTCTTCACCATTAAAGAATTTTTCCATAAGAGCATCGTCTGTAGAAGCAATTTCTTCTATCATCTTTGCTCTGTATTCGTTTGCTTGTTCAACATATTCTGCTGGAATGTCAACGATATCAAATTTTTTGCCGTCATCATCGTGATAGATTTCTGCTTTCATTGTAACAAGGTCAATAATACCTTTAAATGTGTCAGCAGAACCTATTGGAAGTTGAATTGGAAGTGGGTTTGCATGAAGTCTTGTTTTCATGCCTTCAACGCAACGCAAAAAGTTTGCATCGTCTCTATCCATTTTGTTAATGAATGCTATGCGAGGAACTTTGTATTTGCTTGCTTGACGCCAAACTGTTTCTGATTGAGGTTGAACACCTTCACGACCAGCAAAAACTGCAACGGCACCATCAAGAACTTTTAAACTTCTTTCTACTTCGGCAGTAAAGTCAACGTGTCCCGGAGTATCAATGATGTTTATCTTTTTGCCTTTCCATGTACAAGTTGTGCACGCACTGGTGATTGTGATACCACGTTCTTGTTCTTGAACCATCCAGTCCATGGTTGCGCCACCATCGTGAACTTCACCAATCTTGTGATTTATACCTGTGTAGTAAAGAATTCTTTCGGTTGTTGTTGTTTTACCAGCATCAATATGTGCCATGATACCAATATTTCTTGTATCTTTTAAAGAATAATCTCTTGGCATAAATTTTCTCCTTAATTTATTAAATCATAAATGATTATTGTTTACAAGTTTTAACTTGTTAAACTTTGTGCAACAAAAGTTTTTGCAAACTTTGTTAGACATTTTAAAGCAAGATTTTGTGCTTTAACAAGGCTCGGCTTGTGATGGCAAGCAGGCGCGTATTTGCATACGTAACTGTTTGACATCGCAGTTTAAACCAATTAAATAACAAAATTTGCTGTATTTAAAGGCAAGATTTTGTGCTTTAACAAGGCTCGGCTTGTGATGGCAAGCAGGCGCGTATTTGCATACGTAACTGTTTGACATCGCAAGACAGAAACGCAGTTAAAGCGCAAAAGATTGCCTTTAAATTAGAATTTGAAATGTGCGAAAGCTTTGTTAGCCTCTGCCATTCTGTGCATTTCATCTTTTCTTTTAACTGCGCCACCAGCATTGTTGTAAGCATCAACAAGTTCTCCGGCAAGTTTGTTGTCCATATCTCTTTCACTGCGTTTGCGAGCAAAATCAACAATCCATCTAATTGCAAGAGTTTGTCTTCTCTCTGGTCTTACTTCAACTGGAACTTGGTAGTTTGAACCACCAACTCTTCTTGCTTTTGTTTCCAAAACTGGCATTGTGTTTTCAAGTGCTTTGTTAAACACTTCAACACCATCAAGACCAAGCTTTGCACCAGCTTTGTCAAAAGCGCTGTAAACTATATTTTGAGCAATGCTCTTCTTTCCACTCATCATAACTTGATTGATAAGTTTAGCAACAACTATGCTGTTAAACTTTGGGTCTGGAAGAACATTTCTTTTTGCAGGCGAATTTCTTCTTGGCATTTTTATTTTCCTCCTTAAATTGATTTAGGTTTCATCCGAAACTTATTATTTAGCCTTTTTTGCGCCGTATTTACTACGAGATTGCTTTCTGTTAGCAACACCGGCAGTATCCATTGTTCCACGAACAATATGATATCTTACACCAGGTAAATCCTTTACACGACCACCACGAATAAGAACAACGCTGTGCTCTTGCAAGTTGTGACCAACGCCTGGAATGTATGTTGTGCCTTCTTGTCCGTTAGAAAGTTTAACTCTGGCAATTTTTCTTAAAGCTGAGTTTGGTTTTTTAGGTGTTGTTGTTGTAACTGACAAACAAACGCCTCTTTTTTGTGGACATTCGTTCAAAATAGGTGTTTTTGATTTTTTAGACACACTCTTTCTGCCTTGTTTAATAAGTTGATTAATTGTTGGCATTATTTTTTCCCTCCTTACAAAATTCGGATGAACTAACCTTCAACCCAAGGTTAAATTCACTTTAAAGACTACGCTATAAACACACACATCTTTTCTGTCGCAACACAGATAAATGCAGTATGTCCATTTTGTTAGGTCTAGTTTGGGAATTTAATCCCTTGTGACCAGCATTTTTTACATTAAAAAAATGTAACATAAGTCACGCAATTATTTTAGCAAACAGTTACATTTTTGTCAACATTTTTACAAAAATATGATAAATATTTTGTGCCTAAAAATCAAACTCTTTTAAAAGAGTAAAAAAACATAATGCCTGTGATGGCAAAAAACATTAATATTTGTTAAAATAAAAAACAGCAAGTTATTGCTGTTAATCAATTTCTGGCAATGAAAAGTCATCATTGTTTAAAATATTGTTAAAATCTTCTAAAATATCATTGTTACTTGATGTCAATTTTTGTTGCTTGCCCTGTTTGTCATCGGTTATAACCGAAACAAGCATAACTGTTTCATTTTTGTGAGAAACAACAACTTTGTTAAATTCTGTTGGTTTTTCAGGGGTTTGGTTTAATTTTTGACAACAATCTAAATAAGACAATAAAAAATCTTGTGCATTTTTGTATGCTTCTTCCATTGTGTCGCCTTCGGTGTAAATGTTAACATCAGGCATGGCAACGGCATAGTTATTATAATCTTCATCATAATAAAAAATTGCTGGATAAACGAATTGCGCCATTTGAACTCCTAAAATTAAACTACATTTTTATTTTATCATAATTTTTTTAAAAGTAAAAATAATTTTAAGCAATTTATAAATTTGCTATATATTTTTTTCAAATTGATTGTTTGGTGTTGTTCGCTTATATTTTTTGCTATTTTATGATGCACAAAATTTTTTTTGTAAATTATGTTAAAACAGATTTGAATTTTTAAAATTTTCTTATGACAATTTTGAACACAAGTGTTAAATGTGTGATGTAAGTTTGTCATAATTTATAAATTTAAGTAAATCTTCTTATAGAACAAAAACAACTAAAAGCAAAAACTGCAAATAAGATAAGAATAGTTTTAAAAAATTAAAAAAAATAGCATAAATGCTATTTTTAATTTGATAGTGACATATCAAAATCACAATCCGCAGTATTTGTATATGCAGATGTTAAGTCTTTTTCTAAATCTGTTATTTTTTTTGTTGTTGTGTAAATTTCTTTTGCATCCAAATTATTTTTAATTGCATAGTTATAAAAATCAGCAGCGTTCTTATAAAATTTATCGTTTTTATCGTTTGCAAGACTTACATAATAATCAAATATTTCAGCGCAAAATTTGCAAACATTTGTTTTAACATAGCAAATTTCTTTTTCTACATTTTTTACATCAACGTTTGTAATATAAACTTTTTTGTTAGCTTTTGAATTTAAATACATAACACCAAGTTTGTTTTCTGCTTTTGCATCTGATACCAATTCTGCTGTCTTGTTTAAATATTTTTTATCCTTGTTCATATTCTCTCCATTAATTATGAGTTCATTATAACATACAAAAAACCAAATGTAAATAGCAAAATTAAAATTTTTATTAATTTTTTACTATTGATAACAAAACTCAATAAATGTTGTTTTATCAATATAATTCAATAAAAAAATTTTTAACAATATTATATAACAAAAACATAATAAAATATTAAGTAATAAAAATTTAATAAACTATTTTAAGAATAATATTGACTAAATAATAAATAACAATAAAAACTATTTAATAAATAATAAAAAACAAGAGCATAAGCCCTTGTTTTATTATTAATTGTTGTTATCACTGTTTAGCACGCTTGCATCGTGTTCTTCAAACACTTTGTTGATTTCTTTTGGCATTAAGTCACGATATTTTTTAATGCCTGTGCCTGCTGGAATGAGTTTACCAATCATAACATTTTCTTTTATGCCTGTTAAGTAGTCAACTTTGCCTTTGATTGCAGCATCTGTTAAAACAGCACTTGTTTCTTGGAATGCAGCAGCACTTAAGAAACTTTCGGTGTTGAGTGATGCTTTTGTAATGCTTAAAAGCAATGGTTTTGCACTTGCTGGAACTTTGCCTTCGCTGAGTGCTTGCATATTTTCGTCTTCAAATCTGTTGATGTCAACATAGTCACCAGGAAGCAAGTTTGTGTCACCAGCGTCTTCAATTTGAACTTTGCGACACATTTGTCTTATGATAACTTCCAAATGTTTTGGGTTGATATCAACATCTTGACGGCTATAAACACTTAAAATTTGGTTCATAAGGTATTCTTGAACTTTTCTCATACCTTGTGTTCTTAAAATGTCATTTGGATAAATTGAACCAACAGTTAACTGTGTGCCAGGTTCAACTTGTTCACCATCTTTAACCAAAAGGTCACTGCCATAAGGCAAAACATATGATACATCGCCGTCACTGCTGTGAACAACAACTTCGTCAAGTTTGTCAACTTTGTTTATAGAAATTTTGCCAGATACTTCACTTAACACTGCAACGCCCTTTGGTCTGCGAACTTCAAACAATTCTTCAACACGAGGAAGACCTGTTGTGATATCTGCTGCCGTACTAACACCACCAGTATGGAAGTTTCTCATGGTGAGCTGTGTTCCTGGTTCACCAACTGATTGAGCAGCAATAATGCCAACTGCTTCGCCAAGAGCAACCAAACGATTGCTTGCCATATCTTTGCCGTAACATTTTGCACAAATACCAGAACGGCATTTACATGTTAAACCTGTGCGAATGCCAACTTCTTTTATTCCTGCTTTTTCCACCATTTCGGCTTGTTCTGGGGTAATCATTGTGTTGCCAGGAATAATGATTTCTTTTGTTGTAGGATTGATAACATCTTCTGTGGCAAATCTGCCAACAATTCGTTTTTTAAGTGAAATTACTTCTGTGCTATCAATACTGATTGAAGAAACTTTTACACCTTTAACTTTTTCACCAAGACTTTCAAAGCAGTCTTCTTCTGTTATGATTACTTCTTGTGCAACGTCAACAAGACGACGAGTTAAATAACCAGCGTCAGCAGTTTTCATGGCAACGTCGGCAAGACCTTTACGTCCACCACGAGCACCCATAAAGTATTCAAATGGAGAAAGACCTAAACGATAGTTAGATTTAATTGGAATATCAATTTTTTCACCACTGGCTGCACTAATAGGACCACGCATACCACAAACCTGGTTAAGCTGTGATGGGTTGGTTCTTGCTTTTGACACAGCAATGATGTTCATTGGGTTAAATGTTCCCAAATTTTCTTGAAC
>JBJFDJ010000032.1:0-9416 GCA_051889975.1 Christensenellales bacterium | reverse complement strand
GTATCTGGGTTAGTTCTGTCAACAATTCCCAAATCTTGTGGAATAACTTTGTTAAATATAATACGACCAATTGTAGTTCTTACTCTGCCAGTGATGATTTGACCATTTAAGTTGTAAGATTTTCTTACATAAATAACTGCTTGAAGTGCCAAATCTTTTAAAGAATAAGCCATCATTGCTTCATCTTCGTCAATAAATATGCCATTTTCGCCTTTTGCGCCTGGTCTTTCCATTGTTAAATAGTAAGAACCCAAAACAATATCTTGTTGTGGAGTAACAATTGGAGAACCATCACTTGGCTTAACAATGTTGTTGCTGGCTAGCATCAAAAATCTTGCTTCTGCTTGCGCTTCTAAACTAAGTGGAACGTGAATAGCCATTTGGTCACCATCAAAGTCGGCGTTAAATCCAGCACAAACAAGTGGATGGAGTTTAATTGCATTGCCTTCTACAAGCACAGGTTCAAATGCTTGGATTGATAATTTGTGAAGTGTTGGAGCACGGTTTAACAAAACTGGGTGTTCTTTGATAACTTCTTCCAAAATATCCCAAACGATAGGTTGTTCTCTTTCAACCATACGCTTTGCACTTTTGATGTTGTAACTTTGGTTCATTTCAACCAATTTTTTCATTATAAATGGCTTAAATAGTTCAAGCGCCATTGTCTTTGGCACGCCACATTGATACATTTTAAGTTCTGGTCCAATAACGATAACGGCACGACCAGAATAGTCAACACGCTTACCAAGCAAGTTTTGACGGAAACGGCCACTCTTACCTTTGAGTGCAGCAGCAATAGATTTAAGTTCTCTGTTTTTGCTACCACCAACAACAGGTTTGCCACGTTTTCCGTTATCAAACAAGGCGTCAACTGCTTCTTGCAACATTCTCTTTTCGTTTCGAACAATTACATCAGGAGCACCAAGTTCCATCAGTTTTTTAAGACGAATATTGCGATTTATAACTCTGCGATACAAATCGTTTAAGTCATTTGTTGCAAATCTTCCACCATCAAGTTGAACCATAGGTCTTAAATCTGGTGGAATAACAGGAATACAATCCATAATCATCCATTCTGGCTTGTTTCCACTCTTTTTAAATGCTTCCAAAACTTCAAGTCTTTTAATAACTTTTAATTTCTTTTGACCTTTTGTTGTGTGCATAAGTTCTGTGAGTTCTGCAACTTCTTTTTCTAGGTCAATTTCTTTTAAAAGTTTTTTAATTGCTTCACCACCCATGCCTGCTTTAAAACTGCCAACGCCAAAAGTTTCTTCGGCTTCACGGTATTCACGGTCGGTGATGATTTGCTTGTAAGCAAAATTTGTTTTGCCTGGGTCCAAAACAATAAAGTTAACATAGTATAAAACTTGCTCTAAGTTTTTAACACCAATATCAAGTGCTGTGCCTATGCGACTTGGATTGTTTTTAAAGAACCAAATATGAGAACAAGGAGTAGCGAGTTCAATGTGGCCCATACGCTCTCTACGAACACTGCTTGTTGTAACTTCAACACCACACTTATCACAAATTAAACCCTTGTATCTAATTCTTTTATATTTTCCGCAATGACATTCATAGTCTTTTCTTGGTCCAAAAATTCTTTCGCAAAACAAACCATCTGGTTCTGGTTTTTGAGTGCGATAGTTAATTGTTTCGGCCTTTGTTACTTCGCCATGAGACCATTCTCTAATCTTTTCTGGTGAAGCAATGCCAATTTTTATTGCGTGAAAATTGCTTAATTCAAACATTCGCTTTATCTCCTATATTATTCATCAAAATCGTCAAACAATGCATCATCATCAAACATATCTTCTGTAATATCACTGTTTGTATTGTCTTCAAAAATTGTTTCTGTTGTTTCTGTGTTGTCTAAATCAATGTCGGCAAGTTCTGTTTCAATGCCTTTTGCAACAGGTGATTCTTCTGGTGCAAATTCATTAATGCTCAATTCCTTGTTATCTTCGGTTAAAATTTTAACATCTAAACCAATAGATTGGAATTCTTTAACTGCAACTTTAAAGCTTTCTGGAATGCCAGGTTCGGCAATAGGTTCGCCCCTAACAATGCTTTCATAAGTTTTTGTTCTGCCTTGAACATCATCTGATTTAACAGTTATCATTTCTTGCAACAAATGGCTTGCACCATAAGCTTCAAGTGCCCAAACTTCCATTTCACCAAATCTCTGTCCACCAAACATTGCTTTTCCACCCAATGGCTGACGAGTTACAAGAGCGTAACTTCCAATAGAACGAGCGTGAATTTTTGTTTCTGACATGTGTTCAAGTTTAATCATATACATCACGCCAACAGTAACCTTGTTTTCAAAGGCTTCACCTGTTCTGCCGTCAAACAACTGAACTTTGCCATCTTCTGGCAAGTTGTTTTCTTTTAGCATTGTTGCAATATCACTTTCTTTGCAACCATTAAAGTCTGGCGTTGCAACCTTCCAACCAAGTGTTTTTGCAATCAAACCAAGGTGAACTTCCAAAACCTGACCAATGTTCATACGAGATGGAACGCCCAAAGGGTTAAGCACAACATCAACTGGTTGACCATTTGCCATAAATGGCATATCTGCTTCTGGCAAAATGCGTGAAACGCAACCTTTGTTACCGTGACGACCTGCCATTTTGTCACCAATAGAAATCTTTCTCTTTTTGGCAATGTAAACTTTAACAAGTTGATTTACACCTGCATCAAGTTCGTCGTGATTTTTGCGACTGAACACCTGAACATCAACAACAATGCCACTTTCTCCATGAGGAACTTTAAGCGAATTGTCTCTAACTTCTCTTGCTTTTTCACCAAAAATTGCACGAAGCAATCTTTCTTCTGGTGTTAGTTCTGTTTCGCCCTTTGGTGTAACCTTTCCAACAAGATAATCACCAGGTCTAACTTCGGCACCAACTCTAACAATACCATTTTCGTCAAGGTTGCGAAGCAATTCTTCTGGTGCATTTGGAATATCTCTTGTGATTTCTTCATCCCCAAGTTTTGTAGAACGAACAGCACATTCTTCTGTTGTTAAAGCAATTGAAGTAAATGTGTCATCTTTAACCAATTTTTCATTTAACAAAATAGCATCTTCGTAGTTGTAACCTTCCCAGTTCATAAATGCAATTGTAACATTTTTGCCAAGGGCAAGTTCGCCATTTTGTGTGCTGTAACCATCGGCAAGCACATCACCAACTTTTACATGTTGACCTTTTACAACATTTGGTTTTTGATTGTAACAAGTCTCTTTGTTTGTCTTTTGGAATTTTGTCAACTTAAATGTAACAACATCGTCATTTGTTTTAACTCTGATTTCTCTTGCGTCAACATAGTCAACAACGCCATCAACGTTAGAAACAACCATTGCACCACTATCCATGGCAATTTTGTGTTCCATACCTGTTCCAACAATAGGGCTATCTGCCTTTAAAAGTGGAACTGCTTGACGTTGCATGTTGCTACCCGTAAGTGCACGAACTGTATCATCGTTGTCAAGGAAAGGAATTAATGATGTTTGAGCAGAAATAAATTGTCTTGGAGAAACATCAATAAATGAAATATTTGCAGGGCTAACATTTTCAAATGCGCCTTTTTTACGGCAAACTACTTTTGAGTTTTTAAATGTTCTGTCATCATTTAATGGTTCGGTTGCCTGTGCGATAAAGTATTTTTCTTCTTCATCAGCCATCAAATAAACAATTTCATCTGTAACTTTGCCATCAACAACTCTTCTGTAAGGTGTTGTGATAAAGCCATATTTGTTTATTTTTGCATATGCCGCCAATCCATTAACAAGACCAATGCTTTGACCTTCTGGGGTTTCAATTGCACAAATTCTACCATAGTGAGAATAGTGAATATCACGAACTTCTGCACTTGCTCTTTCCTTTTTAATACCACCAGGACCAACGGCAGACAATCTACGCTTGTTTGTAAGGCAAGATGCTGGGTTAAAGTCTTCGGTGATTTGTGAAAGTTGTCCACTAGACAAAAAGTCACGAAGATATTTGTTAACTGGTCGTGCGTTGATAAGTGAACTTGGAGAAATTTCGCTGAGTTCATGGCTTTGCATATTTTCGCGTATATTATCTCTTAACTTTGCAACACCCTTTCTAAATTCATTTTGCAAAAGTTCACCAACACTGCAAATTCTTCTGTTTGCCAAGTGGTCGATGTTGTCAACTTCGCCAAGGCCCATATCCAAATCTCTGATGTAACTAATTGATGCAATGATATCTTCTATGGTGAGGTGAGTTGTAACAAGTTCTTTTGCATTTTTTCTTATTGCTTCAAGACGTTTTTCTTTTGTTCTGTTTTCTTTAAGTATTTGGCTGAGAAGTGGATAGTAAACCATTTCTTCAATGCCAAGCTCTTGTGGATTGCAACTGATAACTTTTGCAAGGTCAACACGAGCATTGCCAATGATTTTGTGTGGCTGACCGTTGTGCATAATTCTAACTTCATTTATGCCAGCGTTTTGAATGTTCCATGCAACATCTTCAGCAATAACTTCGCCTTTTTTAACCACAGTGTTTTCGCCAATCTTTATGTCTTCGGCAGAAACTTTGCCTGCAATACGGCTTGCAATAGAAAGTTTTTTGTTAAATTTGTAACGACCAACTTCGCCAAAATTGTAATATTGATTTGAAAAGAAAGTGTCATACAAATATTGTTTTGTTGCCTCTGCGCTTGGAACTTCGCTTGGGCGTGTTCTCTTTGCAATTTCAATTAAACTTTCTTCTTCGGTTGTTTGTGGTTCTTTATCCAAAGTGTTTTTGATAATTGGGTCATTGTCAAACAACTCCAAAATGCTTTCATTTGAAAATCCACAAGCTTTTAAAAACACACCTGCGCTAACTTTGCTGTTTGCATTTATGATAACTTTTAATGTGTCATTGTGATTTTGCTCAACGCTAAATCTTGTGCCACGTGGAGAGTGCAAAGTTGCAGTTATGATGTTTTTACCTGTTTTGTCAATAACTTTGTCAAAGTATACAGAAGCACTTTTTATAACTTGGCTGATGATAACTCTTTCAACGCCATTAACAATAAAGTAACCTTCTTCACTCATAAGTGGAATGTCACCCATAAACACTTCTTGCTCAATAACTTCACCTGTTTCTTTTATAACAAGTCTGGCGTTAACTTTAAGTGGTATTGTATAGTTTTGTCTTGACCTTCTGCATTCTTCTTTTGTATATTTTGGTTTGTCACCAATGCTATAACCTGTAAAGTATAGTTCTGCTTTGTCACTATAATCTACGATAGGCGAATATTCGTCAAGCACCTCCCCAATACCTTTTTTAAGGAAGTCTTGATAAGGCTTCTTTTGGATTTCTAAAAGGTAAGGTGGTTCAACTGTTTCATCTATTTTTGCGAAACTGTATCTTTCTGCATTTCCATACTTAACCTTTTTAATTTTGAGAGTGTTTTGCATTGACTCAATTCTCCTTACAAATAAAAATATAGATGTTTATTCTGTTGTTTTTTACAAAAATATTTGATAAAATATCATATAGCTTTGTAAAATGTGCGTGCAAAAAGTTTTTACAACGCATAGTTTGTTAATATGATATCACAACCAAACCCGCAAAGTCAACAATTATTTTAAATAAATTAAATTATTTTTTTGCGCAAAATAAGACAAAAGGAGAAGATTATGGACAAGGTTTTTAAGGCAATAAACAAAGACATAAGAAAATTAAAAATTGCATATTCAAAACTGTTGACTAATATTGGATTAAAACTTGTAACTCACAACCACGAAAAACCATTTGTTAAAATACAAACAGACATTTCTTATGGCAAAAACAAGTTGCAAAAATATGACTTGATATATCCAACAAACAAAACGGGCAATTTGCCTGTTATCTTTTATGCCCATGGTGGCAGTTGGTGTGGTGGCGATAAATATGGCTACAACGATTATCTATCAAAATTTGCCCAACAAGGTTATATTTGCGTAAACATAAATTACAGGCTTGTGCCAAAAGTTAGTATGCGAGTTGTTTTTTTAGACTGCATAAGAGCCATAAAACACTTTGAGCAAAACAACAAAATATTTTTGGATGATAAAAATTTTATTTGTGCCGATTTAAACAAAACATTTATGATAGGCGACAGCGCAGGTGCGCATTTGGTTAGTTTGATTGCAGGAAAGTTAACCAGTGGCAAATTAAATTTAAACATCAAAATCAAGGCTTTGGGGCTTTATTATGGCGTTTATGATTTTAACAACTTGCAAATAGACCCTTCTCCAATTTTAAATGAGTTTTATGAATATTTAAAAATCAGCACAAAAAACCTGCCAAAACTTTGCAAAGAAATAAGCCCAACAAGTTATGTCACAAAAAATTATCCACCTTGCTTTATGACTTCTGGCAAAGTTGACAAATTAAATTATCAATCAAACATTTTTGAAAAACTATTGTCTTATAATAATATAGAACATGATTATTTATGCTTTGAAAAAAACAGACGAGATGGTGTGCATGCATTTTTAAACTTGCCAAAACTTAAAAGTAGCAAAGAAGCTTGTGAAAGATTGACAATTTTTTTTGATAAACAAAGGAACAAATAAAAATGATTAAAAAAAACGACATAATTGACGCACAAATTGAAAACTATGGTTGCAATGGCGAAGGTGTTGCAAAAGTGGATGGTCAAATTGTGTTTTTGCCATATACGCTAAAAGGTGAAAAATTAACTGCAACAATAATTTATGACAAAAAAAATTTTTTAATTGCAAAGCCAAATAACATATATGCACAAAGCAAATTTCGCACCACTCCACCCTGCCCATATTTTGCAAAGTGTGGTGGTTGTCAACTTCAACACGCTTGCTATGAACACACTTTAACAATAAAGCAAAACATTGTTCAAGATGCAATCTCAAAAATAGGAAAAATAAATTTTAAAGTTTTGCCTTGTGTTGCAAGTGATATAACTTATAACTATCGCAACAAATTTGCAATGCCTTGCAACCCTGCAACAAGACAACTTGGAATGTATAGAACAAACAGCCACAGCATTGTTGATGTTGAAAAATGCATTTTGCAAAAAAGTCAAATTAACAAACTTATCACAGTGTTTAATCAATACTTAAAAACAACAAAGACAAGCATATATGACGAGCAAACAAAAAGTGGTGTTTTAAAGCATTTGGTTGCGCGAGAAATTGATGACAAATTGCTGATAACAGTTGTTATAAATGCTGACCATTTAAAAGATGTAAACACACTTGTTGAACTGCTTAAACAAAACTTTGATAAATTTGGACTAAATCTCAATATCAACAAGTTAAACAACAATGTAATTTTGTCAAACAAATTTGTTCATGTGTATGGGCTGGAACAAATTGACATAACCGAAAACAGCATTAGTTATAGCATAACAAATCAAAGTTTTTTGCAAGTTAACAACCACATAAAAAGCAAAATTTATGATGCTGTTTTTGATGAAATTAAAAATGGAGTTGTGATTGATGCATACAGTGGCGCAGGACTGCTTTCGGCAATGATAAGCAAGCATGCTCAAAAAGTTTATGGCATAGAAATTGTTAAACCAGCAACCACATCTGCAAATCTTTTAAAACAAAAAAATCACATAGAAAATTTAACAAATATAAATGGTGATTGTGCAAAAGTTTTGCCAGAACTATTAGACAAATTATCTATGCAAGACAAACAAAACTTAACTGTTATTTTGGACCCACCACGCAAGGGTTGTGACAAAAAAGTTTTGCAAAGCATTTTAAACGCAAAACCAAAAAAAATAATATACATTTCTTGCAGTCCTAGCACGCTTGCACGAGATTTAAATATTTTAACAGATGAAAAACAATATCAAATACAAAAAATTCAACCTTTTGATATGTTTCCACAAACAAAGCATGTCGAAACTTTGGCAATTTTAAACTATGTTAACAAAATTTAATAAAACATCATACAATAAATATTTAGGACTTTACAAAATTAAAAATTTTTGATAGTATTTATCAGCAATAAAGGAGAAAATATGATACATTTTATAGTGGATTCTACTTTTGGTGTGGAAGAAGAATATAAAAAGGCGCACAACATAAAAGTTGCAGGGCTTTCTGTTATGTTAGACAACAAAACTTATCACGACGAAAATTTACAGGAATGGCAACTATATTATGAAGCTCTTAAAAAATCAAAGGATTTTCCAAAGACCACACAACCAAGCCCAGATACTTTTGTCAATTTGATTGAACAAACTTTAAAGGAAGACCCAGATGCAAAAATCTTGTTACTCACAATAACTCAAACTTTAAGTGGAACATACAATTGTGCCAAAATGGTTGCAGAAAATTATAAAGACAAAGTGTTTGTTATAGACACCGAATCTGCAACAACGGCATCTTTGCTTATGCTGGAAGAACTTGTTGACAGTGCAGAAAAAGGCATGACGCTAAACGAACTTTTAAAACTTGCCGAAGAATTAAAAAACAAAGTAAGTGTTAGATTTGTCCCATCAACCATGGAATATTTGCGAAGGGGTGGCAGAATAAGTTTAATTAAAAGCGTTGTGGCTAATTTGTTAAACATAAAGCCAGTTATTTTGCACAAAAAAGCACTGCTCACCATACACAAAAAATGTTTGGGAGTTAAAAAAGCAATATCAGAAATGTTGACCGAACTAAAAGACAAAGTAAAAAAAGCATATATAGTTTATGTGCACGAAAGTCCACTTTTAAATGAAATAATAAGCAAGACAAAAGAAATTTTTAATGTAACATTTAAAAAACAATCTGTAAGCCCAGTTATTGGAAGTCACATTGGTATTGGTGCTGTTGGCATTGCTTGTTTGGAAAAATAAAACTAGTCAATTGAAAAAATAAAACTAGTAAAAATATAGTGAAGTATTTAATAAAACTTAAATCAGCATATTTAAATGCACACAAATACAAATTTTAAAATTTAATTACAAAAAGAACTCTATCTGTTTGGGGTGAACCCAGTTGATAAAGTTTTTTTTGATGTGGGATTTTGAAAATTAATTATAAGCAAAAACTTAAAATAATAAGAATATTTTAAAAAAATTTGTTTGTTTGCAAAAAAATAAAAAATGTTAAACAAAACAATCTTTTTTGTTTAAAAAAACAATCTTTTTTGATATAATTTTATATATGAAAAAATACAAAAGAGTTTATGTTGAAATAACAAATATTTGCAACTTAAATTGCAGTTTTTGTCCAAAAAATTCAAGGGACAAAACTTTTATGACCACAAAGCAATTTGAATATGTTGCAACACAAATTTCGCCACTTACAGACAACATCTGTTTGCACCTTATGGGCGAACCACTTTTGCACCCAAACTTAGACGATATTTTAAAAATTGCGGAAAAATATAACTTAAATGTAAATTTAACAACAAACGGAACACTGCTCAAACAAA
>JBJFDJ010000031.1:4345-7389 GCA_051889975.1 Christensenellales bacterium | reverse complement strand
TTAAATGCAGGTCCTCGGCTTGAAAATTCGGCCAATTTAAAGTTTTTTTCGTTTATTTCACCAGTTTTTCTGCCGTCATCTAACGCGCCAACAGTTATAATTTTCGGGCTTATGCCGGGGCTTTTAATTGTTTTTGCGCTTGGCCCACTATTCCCCGCTGCCGCAACAACAATAATGCCAGCATTCCACAAGGCTTCGGCGCCAAGCATAAGTGGGTCACCACTTATTAAGGGCTGACTGCCAAAACTCATGCACACAACTCTTATGTTATATTGCCTGTGGTTGTCATATATCCATTGCATTGCTTCTAAAATTGTTGTTGCCCCTGTTTCGCCATTTTTATCAAGTGCTTTGCACATAATGATTTTGCTCTTTGGCGCAACTCCCTGATATTTTTTTCCACTTAAAAATCCGTTGCCACCTATCACACCTGCAACAAAAGTTCCATGCCCATTGTCATCATAAGGATATTCCTTGCCGTTTACAAAGTCTTTAAACAAAACAATTCTGTTGTCAAACGAGCAAAAGTCTAGGTGCTCACAAATGCCAGTGTCAATTATGGCAATGGTCACGCCTTCGCCATCTAAATTTTTTTGAACTTCGTCAATGTTCATAATCTTTCTGGTTTGGTCCATTTGAGCAAAAACTTTTGCAACGCTTGATATGTAAGTTATATCACTTTTTTTTGCCAGTGAAAGGATTTTGTCTATGCTTATATTTAACCCAAAAGCATTGATAAATGGATATTCTTTTAAATTTTTATCAAACTGATTTTTTAAATATCTTTTGGCATAATAAAAATTTTTTGCATACACAAAACAATTGACTTGCTGATTTGAAGATTGAGTTTTAACCAAACTTAAAAGTTTGCTATCTATTTTATGAAAGAACACATTTCACCTCAATATTTTTAAAATTTCGTCTAATTTTGTCTTTTGATTGTCGTCTAGCATTGGCTTTAGTTGACTGCCCAGTTCTGCAAGCTTTTGGTCATTCAATTTGCCGTTTTGTTTTTGTTTGTTTGTCTCTTTGATAAGTTCCTGCATCAAATCACTTTGCGACATTCCTTGATATCTGTTTAAAGTCTGCCTTATGTTTTGCTCATCAATTTGCCCCGTTGAAGTTTGAGTTTTTACATCATTTTGAAGTTTTGCGCTTGCAGTTTTGCTAGAGCTATCAAACTTTGTTGACTTACAATAATCATTAAAATCCATTTTTTCCACCTTTTTTAACTAAATTATTATATGAAAACATATATTATTATGATAATGAAGGAGTTTTAAATGATTTTAATTAATGGCGTCAAAGTTAATAATAACATTGAAAAAAGCGAACAAATAAAACAATCTAGCATAAATGAGATACTTGATAAAATGCAAGTTAACTACAACAATATGAATTATGCAAAATCAAATCAAAGTGTTGATGTTATGTCTAGCAAAGCAGAAGCACAAAGCGAACAGCCTGTAAGCACACTTAATGCAAGTGACAGCAATTTGCTTATGTCTTTATTGCCCATATTGTTAAACCAATCAAAAGAAAATTCTGCCGAAACCTTAAAAAATCAGCAGAACGAATTACTTCACTCATTAATTAAAAATCTCAACAATCCTATGCTAGAAAAAGTTTTGGAGTTACTGCCAAAACTAACCAAAAAAAGCGTAAAAAAAGTTGAAGCAGAATCGACAAAAAAAGTTGAACCAAAAATAGACTCGTTTGTTAAAACATCAGAATATGATGAAAATTAATTTTACTAATATTTAATTTATTAAAGAATGAAAACTAATTTTAACATTAAATTTATTTTTTTCTCATATACACAAATTATAGTTAAGTTTTAATAAATTTACATCAGCACATTTAAATGCTTTTTGCTAATTAAAGAATGAAAGTTAATTAATATTTAACTGATTAAAAATAAAACTATTTTTAATTGTTTATATTTAATTTATTAAAGAAATCTTTGTTGCTTTTAACAATTGGTGAATTTGGGTAATATTTTTCAGCCAAATCGTTATAATTTTTTGCTTCTATTATGTTCCCTAATTTATATGAACAAACGCACAACTGCAAATATGGATAATAGTTATAAAACATATTTTCAACAAATCCACCCTTAATTGTTACATCTTCACAATTTGTTGCCAAAACATACCAATATTTTGCAGTTGTTAGGTTGTTTTTATTTAAAAAATAGTCACCTATTTTGCAACAGATGTTTGCTCGTGGCGTGTCATACTTAAATGTGCTTAGCAAGGTTAAAATCTGTTTGTCAAAATTGTCTAGTTTAAAATAACACTCGCTGGTTAAATATAATGCGTCAATTACATTTTCTTTCCAGCACTGCTTTGAACTAACAAACTTTTCAAATTCTTTAATTGCTTGTTTGTATTTTTTGTGGTCATAGAGTTCTCGTGCATAATAGTATTGTTCTCGTGGCAAGAGTTCTCGCTCTTTTTTTAACTGCTTGTAAATTTTTAAATTTCTATCAGTTTGCACATATTTGGTTTTTCTGTGCTCAATGGCACAATTTAAGTGTTCAACCTTTCCAAAAGGTGCAATGCACTCATGCACCCTGCCCTGCCAAATTGCACTTTTGCAATTTTTTAAAATTCTTTCTCTATAATACGAAAAGGTTGGTTTGCCGTCAAAAAACGCTATGTCATATTTTAGCATATAACAATCTGCATTTAACTTTTCTTTGTTTTTAACTAAATATTGCAAAGTGGTTTTTGGCATAACATCGTCTGCATCAAGCCACAAAATATAGTCACTTGTTGCCTTGCTAAAAGCATAATTTCTTGCCTTTGAAAAATCATTGCACCATTTATTATAAAAAATTTTTGCTCCAAAACTCTTTGCAATTTCCAAAGTTTTGTCCGTAGAGCCAGAGTCAACAATTACAATTTCATCCACCAAATTTTTAACGCTGTTTAAACATCTTGCAAGCAGTTCTTCTTCATTTTTTACAATCATACATAAACTTAAAGTTTTCATATTAATTATATATGTAATATTTTGTTTTGTAGTTAAATTTTGCAAAT
>JBJFDJ010000031.1:0-4245 GCA_051889975.1 Christensenellales bacterium | reverse complement strand
ATATGATATTATAAATTTAAGCATATATTGACTTTGTCATATATTTTGTGATATAATAAAAAAAATGGAGATGTAACATGGAAAATAAAGCTTGGAAATATTGGGCATGTGACAACAAAGTTTACAAAATTGATAGTTTGGGCGTTTGGTGCGCATCTATAGCAACAAAAGGCAAATACGTTAAAGCAACAGAACAAGACTTGATAGTTTTAACCAGTGCTGTCGAATTGGAAAAAAATGTTTTAAACATAATCTGCGAAAATCTTAAAGATGATGAAAATCCAAAAATAAAAGAATTTTTGGTTAGTTTAAGCGTAAGGGAAAGTGGAAATCTCTACGCCCCAGTAACCAAAAGAAAAATTTCTGAAGACAGTGCAGAAAAATTGCTGAAACTTATGAGTATTGCATATTGCAGATATGACGGCGATTACTCTTACTTTGTATTTGATAAAAATGGCTTGTCTTACAAAAATGGCGATGTTGAAATGAAATCGACCAGCGCTCTTGTCAGGATTGAAAATAAATATCTATTAAACACACCAGATGTTTTATTTTTGATTGGTCAAAGAGAATTTTTTGTGCCAAGCAAAAAGAAGTTTGTGGAAACACCTTCTGCTCCACTAAATTACGCTTTAACATACATTATGAATGCTGAAGATAAAATAAAATCTCATTGCATTAAAAAAGTGACAGAAAAACAAGCAAAAAATCTTGCAAAACAAATGTTAAAATTCAAAAAAGATTTTGAAGATGAAGAAACAAATATTATGGAACTATAATGTAATAAACCAGATTGAGTCGTTTTGTCACTGAACCAGCAAAATCAATAAAAAGTCATTATGTGCAATATGGCATAATGGCTTTTTTTATAACTTTTATTAATTGGCAATAATAGACCTCACACAAAAATTGTAAGCAATTTAAAAAACTTTTTTGTTATGCACGTTTAACATATATATAGACAAAAAAAGAGTTTAAACATCTCTGCTCAACTCTTTTATTATGCAAATTGCAAATTAACTAAAAACAAAAGTCACTGTTAAAATGTATGATCTCTATGTTCCTGCAGGCCCTGTTGGCCCTTGTGGAATTGTTAAATTTAAAATAAAATTTGGTGATACGCCTGTGATTGATGCTGCAGCAGTAGAACCCGGTGCACCAGTTGAAACAGTGCCAATTGTTAAAGTTAAAGATGCGCCAGTTGCTCCTGTGATTCCCGTGGCACCAGTTGCACCGGTAGCTCCTGTTGGCCCAGTTGCACCAGTTATTCCTGTTGCACCTGTTGCTCCAGTTGGACCGGTTGCTCCCGTTGGACCAGTTGCGCCAGTTGCTCCTGTGATTCCCGTGGCACCAGTTGCACCTGTTGCACCAGTTGGGCCTGTTGGCCCTGTTACACGAACACTGTGAACCAGCGTTCTGCCACAACAACAACCATCAAAATTATTACAACATGCCATTGTTTGTTTCCCCCTTTGCTTCATACTATGAAAAAGCATAAAATAAGGTTAAAAAACAATTAAATTGCAATTAGATTTTAATTGATTTTATGCAACAAAAAAAGGCGCATTGGCCTTTAATCAACAATGCAACCATATTTTAGTTTTATGACATCAAGATTGAGTTCTTGGGCATGTGATATATCTCTAAAAGCAAAAACAAAAGTGCTATTTGCATTTTCTTCTAACAAAACTTTAACTTTTGCCATAATATTTTTGCCTTCACTTTCGGTCAAGCCCTCAAAGATGTCGTCAATCAAAAATAAGTCAACTTTTCGCATGCTAACTCGTGCAAGTTGCAACAAAGTTTTTTGATAATTAGACAAATCTTTAACTTTTAAATTTTGCAAGGCTTCAATGCCAAAATATTTAAGTGCAGTTAAAACTTTTAAGTTGATTGTTGCCATGTCCATATTTCTAATTTTTAAAACATATTCCAAGTTTTCTTTAACTGTTTTTTTGTCTAGCAAAATAAAACTTTTTGGCACAAAACCTATTGACACATCTTGCTTGAAATCTATTTTTTTTATGTTGAAATTTTTAATCAGCACTTCTCCACTTTCAAATTTTTCCAAACCAGCAAGCGTTCTTAACAGCATTGTTTTGCCACTGTCGGCATCTCCAACAAGCGCCACTTTTTGTCCATCTTTAACCGACAAACTTATGTTGTGCAGTGCATCATATTCTTTTGTAAATGACAAATACAAGTTTTTAATCTCTATCATAAAAATTACTCCATTAAAATTTTACTATAAATTAATTATTTTTGCAAACATTTGATTTTATAAATAAAATAATTTTAAAAAAGCAACAAAAAAACACATCAGTCAAGTTTAATGTGCATCGTCAAAATTTTTGGTGCGCCACGTTTTTTGATGTGTTTTTGCAAAATAAAATGATTGCTAAAATTTGTTTAAATAAAATCTTTTTTATGTGAGCAAACAAACTCATATAAAACAAATTGTGATGAAGTTTTTAAATAAATTTATTTTACATCCAAAATATCCAAAACTTCTTTTATTGCCTTCATGGCTTTGTCCATCTGTTCCTTTGTGTGAGTTGCTGTGTAAGATGTTCTTAACAATGCTTGACCAACTGGTGTTGCTGGAGAAACAACTGGGTTAACATAAACACCTCTGTCTAAAAGCATACGACAAGCAACAAATGCTTTTTCGTCATCATAGACATAAATTGGAATGATTGGTGTTGTGCTGTCAATAAGTTTAACACCCAAATTCTTTAAACCTGTGCGCATATAACTTGCAATGTCATTGAGATTTTTAACAAGTTCTGGACGTTCTTTTAACTCTTTTAATGATGCTCTTGCACATGCAACAGAGCAAGGAGTTATGCTTGCACTAAAAATATATGGTCTTGATGTGTGTTTGACATATTCAACAACTCTTTTGCTTGATGCCATGTATCCACCAAGAGAAGCAAGTGACTTGCTAAATGTGCCCATAATGATGTCAACTTCATCTTCAAGCCCAAAATACTCGGCTGTTCCACGACCACAAGCGCCCAAAACGCCCAAGCCATGAGCATCATCCACCATAACTCTTGCACCATATTTGTGTTTTAGTGCAACAATTTCTGGCAGTTTTGCAATTTCACCACTCATACTAAAAACGCCGTCAGTAACAATTAAAATGCCCTTGTCTGCTGGCACAGTTTTAAGTTTTTCTTCTAAGTCTTGCATGTCGCCATGCTCGTATCTAATCATTTTTGCATAACTTAATTTGATTGCATCATAAATGCTTGCATGATTTTCCTTGTCACAAAGCACAACATCGTTTCTGCCACAAATTGCACTGATTATGCCAAGGTTTGATTGAAATCCTGTTGAAAATGTAAGGCATGCTTCTTTATGTAAAAATTCGGCAAGTTCTTCTTCAAGTTTGACATGAATATCCAGTGTGCCGTTTAAAAATCTACTGCCACTGCAACCTGTTCCGTATTTTTTGATTGCATCAACACCTGCTTGAATAACATTTTTGTTTGATGTTAAGCCAAGATAGTTGTTAGAGCCAATCATAATTGTTTCTTTGCCTTCCATGTCAACAACTGTATCTTGACCAGAGTTTAATTGGTGAAAGTAAGGATAAACTCCCTTTTCTTTAACAATATCATAAATTTGTTTTTGCTGTGTTTTTTCAAATAAATCCATAAAATCTCCTAGTTTTAAAAGTATAAAACTTAAATAATATACAATATTTGTTAATTTTTGTCAACTTAATTGTTATTGTTGATATTGCAAACGACATTTGCATATAACTTTAACATTATTAACTTGCAAATTAAGGTTTTTTAACTATATAAAACATCTGCCTTAAATGTTGAACAAACAAATTTAAATATTTGTTTAACAATATAAAAAATAAAAAATTTTAAAATATTGGTGGATGTTTTTAAACTTTAAAGATTGCTGGAGATATAAAATATTTATTATTTTTTTAACATTTAAAGATTGCTTGATATATAAATAATAAAATTGTTTTTAAAATAACTTTTTTTTAATTTGCTTATCATATTTTGCAATAAAAAAACAGGCAAATATTTTGTTCTGTTTTGTAGATAATTCAAAAAAAGTGAATGATTTTATTTTGTGACAAAAAAATAGTTGTTAATAATAAAAAAATGCTTGCAAACACAAAAAAACTATGATATAATGCTTTTGTTTAATGCCGAAGTGGTGAAATTGGCAAACGCGCCGGACTCAAAATCCGGTACTCGCAAGGGTTTGTGGGTT
>JBJFDJ010000030.1:29794-32377 GCA_051889975.1 Christensenellales bacterium | reverse complement strand
ATTAGCACAAATATTCATATTTAATATTGTTTTAACGTTGGACTTTTTGATTTTTTGTTGTTAAAATTATAATATCAGTTAGGGAGGTGCAAATGAAGCATTTAAATCAAACAACAAGAGTTGCAATTGATGAAGATAATCCATCTGTAAAGCGAATTGAACAAAGGTGCACAAAGTGTGGTGAATGTGCAAAAATATGCAATGAATTTGTTAGTGTTAACAACAATTATAATTTAAACAAAACTTGTGGCAAATCTGTTTGTGTTAACTGTGGTCAATGCATAAAGGTTTGCCCTGCAAACTCGCTTGTTGTTGCCGAAGAGTATGAAGATGTTAAAAACGCCATACAAGATAGCAAAAAAATAGTTATTGTTTCAACTTCGCCATCAGTTAGAGTTGGGCTTGGTGAAGAATTTGGCATGCCATATGGCAGTTTTGTGCAAGGCAAAATGGTCTCTCTTTTAAAAAAATTGGGCTTTGACTATGTTTTGGACACAAATTTTGCCGCAGACTTAACAATTTGCGAAGAAGCAAGTGAACTTGTCCAAAGGGTTAAACAAAACAAAAATTTGCCACAATTTACAAGTTGTTGCCCAGCATGGATTAAGTTTGCCGAAACTTTTTATCCAGAAATCTTGCCAAATATATCATCTTGCAAAAGTCCAATTGGCATGCAAGGTCCACTTGTTAAAACGTATTTTGCTCAAAAGATGGGCATTGACCCAAAAAATATTGTCAATGTTGCACTTACACCTTGCGTTGCAAAAAAATTTGAAATCAGACGCCAAGAAATGAACGCATCTGCAAAGTTTAACAATGTCAAAGATATGCGTGACATGGACTATGTTATCACAACCGTTGAGCTTGCAAAATGGGCAAAAGAAGAAGGCATTGATTTTGCTGGTCTTGGTGAAGAAAATTTTGATAACTTTATGGGTGAAGCAAGTGGTGCTGGAGTGATTTTTGGCAACACTGGTGGCGTTATGGAAGCCGCAGTTAGAACAGCATATACATACTTAACAGGCAAAAGAGCCGAAGATTTGCTACTTAACTTGCAACCTGTTCGTGGTTATGATGGCATAAGGGAAGCAGAACTTGAAATTGCAGGCAAAAAAATTAAGGTTGCCGTCGTTTATGGCCTTGCAAACGCAAGAGTGCTGTTAGACAAAATTAAAAATGGTCAGCACTATGACTTTGTTGAAATTATGACATGCAAAGGTGGTTGCATAGGCGGTGGTGGCCAGCCAAAACATTTTGAACAAGATGACACTGCACAAAGGGAAAGAATTAAGTCACTTTATAACCGTGATGCATCAATGAAACTTCGTCTTTCACATGAAAACCCACAAATTATTGAGTTGTATAAACAGTTTTTGGGCGAAGAACATTCAAAAAGGGCAGTTGAGTTGTTGCACACAATTTACACAGACAAAAGTGATGATTTAAACAAAAATGGTGATGAACAAATGAAAAGTAAAAAAGTAATAAAGTATAAATGTATGATTTGTGGAGAAATTTTTGAAGTTGAAGAAGGCAAAGAACCTGTTTGCCCAAGATGTTTGGCAAAAGGCGATGTGCTTACAGTTGTTGGTGAAAGATATGTTGAAGCTAAAGAAGAAAACATTTCCAAATATGATGGCACACAAACGCAAAAAAATTTGTTAACTGCTTTTGCAGGCGAAAGCGAAGCACGAAACAAATACACGTATTTTGCCGACATTGCCAGAAGTGAAGGCTATGAGCAAATTGCAGATTTGTTTTTAAAAACTGCCGAAAACGAAAGAGAACACGCAAAGTTGTGGTTTAAAGAATTGGGTGGTCTTGGCGACACTGCAAAAAACTTGCTTTCTGCTGCCCAAGGTGAAAACTATGAGTGGACAGATATGTATGCCGAGTTTGCACAAACAGCCGAAAGAGAAGGATTTTTTGAACTTGCAAAAAAATTTAGGCTTGTTGCTCAAATTGAAAAAACTCACGAAGAAAGATATCGTGCGCTTTTAAAAAATGTTGAGACGGCAACAGTGTTTGAAAAAAGCCAAGTTAAAATTTGGGAATGTAAAAATTGTGGCCATGTTGTAATTGGCACAAAAGCACCAAATTATTGTGAAGTTTGTGGTTATGCAAAAAGTTTTTTTGAAATAAAGCTAGAAAATTATTAATCTTTGGAACAATTGCGCAACAAATAAAAAACTTTAAGCGTATTATTTAAAATAAAAATTAAAAAAATGCAAATTAAATAAAAAAACATTATTTCAAAAATAAAATGATTATATTCATTAAATTTTTGCTTAATTTTTGCTTAATTTTGTGATAATATAGTTATATGAATAAAACATTTACAAAAAATGACAACCAATTTGTGTGCAACTTTTGTGGCTTTTTGGTTAGTCCCCTTGGGTATACAAGCCGTGACCATTGCCCAAACTGTTTAAAATCGGTTCATGTTGACATTAACCCGGGCGATAGGGCAAATGATTGCAAGGGCGAGCTTAAACCCATTGATGTTAAGTTAAACACCAAAAAGGGCACAGTTATTGTTTATCAATGCCAAAAGTGTGGCAAAATTCACAACAACAAAACGGC
>JBJFDJ010000030.1:0-29694 GCA_051889975.1 Christensenellales bacterium | reverse complement strand
GTCCAGCAATAAATGAAGTGGAAGACCTTTCAAAAGTTCATTCAGCAACAATTACAAATTGGTATGAATACTCTGGCGAAAATTACATTGACACAAGTGTAAATATCAACTTTGACGAGATTGATATTGCAAAAATTGACAAAGTTGTATTTGAAATTTACAAAGATAATGAAGTAGTTGGCAGTGCAGTTTCTGAAAATGACAACTTAACAACACTTTTAAAAGATTGTGCACAATATTGGGATAAAACTGCTGATACTTACCTTGAAGTTACAGGTGACAGAACAATGAGTTGTGCTTTTAAAACAAGAACAGAAGCAAATGACAATGGCTATTGGGTTCGTTCTAAATGCTCTTTGCAAAACCCAGAACTTCCAACAAAACTTGTTGTTAGCGTGTTTGTTGAAAACACAAAATATGTTGTTTCATCTGCAAAATAATTTATTATAAAAAAATCATTATAAAAAAATCCACAAATAGTTTAGTTTATTTGTGGTTTTTTTGTGATTTTTTCAATTTCAATTTTAATATTATTATCATTAATAAATTTAATTAGTTTTTAATTTATTACGGCTATCATTTAAATTTATTGTATGCTATTTTAAATATCCAAAGCATAAACGTTGTAAAGTTTTTCTCTGTTGATAAGTCTGTATTTTGAACAAGCACTTTCAAACAGCAAATAAACTTTGTCATCTACAAGCACAAGTTCTTCACTCATAGCACAAGCACTTATTGTCTTTAGTTTGTTTTGACTTGACAAAGCATAAACAGGAAGTGTTTTGTCGTTTAAAGTTATTTGAAATTGTGGAGCAGAGTTTAAAACATTTTCATAAATTAAAATTTGACTATTTGGTATTGAATATGATGTTGAAAGAACAACATTGCCATCTTTTGTAAAATTCATACCTTGAACTTGATTTGGCAGTGAAATGCCTGCTTCTGGCGTTTGAGTTAACAAGCCGTAATCGTTTGCCTGCTCAATGGTATAAACATAGGCAAGTGCATAGTTTGTTTCAGCTTCATTTATTTGCAAATGATGAGAAGTTGGTGTGTCGTATTTGCCAGCCTTGTAAAATTCGCCAACAATTAATTTGCCATTTTTAACAAGCACAAAGTCACAACCATTGCCTGTTGCAAAACTATCAACAAATTCAATTTTATCGCCATTTTTTGCTGTTAAAACGCTAGAATAGTTAAATCTATGCAACATTTTGTCGCCAACAATCCAACCATAATCTCCGTCAATGGCAACGCCCCCACAATGACCTATATAGTCATTGCTTTCGCTTGTAAATGTAACATATTTTTCAGTTGAATTTGTCTGTTTGTCAACAATATATAGCCTACTTGGTTCGCCACTAGACATATATCCTGTAACCAAAAACTTGTTGTTTGCGCTGTCAAAGTCTAGCCCCTGTGGAACAAAAGTTGTTTCCAAACCGGGTATGCTAAACGACTTTGTGGCAACGACATAAAATTCTGGATAACTATCACAATAAAAATATACAAGCACAAATGATGATATTGTAGCACATAATATAATTGTGATACTCAATATAATTTTTAATGATTTTTTCATGTTTAAAATTCCTTGTTATTTTTAATATATCAAATTTTTAAAAGTAAAACAACAAAATTAATTAAGCATTTTTATTGTTGGCAAATTTGTGTGATGAACTAAAAAATTTAAAATTTTTTCGCTGTAACAATAATTGCAAAATGATTGACTTTTTGTCAAAAACAACTTAAAATATTATAAGTTGCTTTGAAGAGAGTAACCATTGTTGGGTTTTTTAGTGAGATGGGGATAGTGTAAACCTGTTAAATCGGCTTTGGCGAAGGACACTTCATAAAATAAGCACCAAAAACAAAAAGAGTGGTCGTTACGGCAAATTAGGTGGCACCGCGGTAAAGTTGATTTATCGTCCTAATGCGTATTTTTGCGCATTGGGATTTTTTATTTAAAGGAGACAAAATTATGATAGCAAAAAACAAGTATAGAACAGTTGATTGTGGCAGTTTAAGAATTGACAATGTTGGCGAAGAACACACAATTAGTGGCTTTGTTGACACCATTCGCAAACTTGGTGGCATAACCTTTGTTGTTTTAAGAGATTATTATGGAAAAACTCAGGTCATCCTTCCAGAAGATTTGCAAGTTGAATTAAACAAAGAAGATGTCATCTGTGTTTGTGGCAAGGTTGAAGAGCGAAGCAGTAAAAATCCAAATATGCCAACTGGCGACATAGAAATTGTTGCTAAAAGTATAGAAATTTTGGGCAAGTGCAACAATGTTTTGCCTTTTGAAATCAAAACAAGCCAAGATGTCAACGAAGACTTGCGTCTTAAATATCGTTACCTCGATTTAAGGGCAGAGTATAATCAAAAAATGCTAAAACTTCGCAGTGACCTTATGTTGTATGTCAGAAATTTTATGCACGAACAAGGTTTTTTGGAGGTTCAAACACCAATTTTAACAGCATCCAGTCCAGAAGGTGCGCGCGACTTTTTGGTGCCATCTCGTTTAAATCCGGGCAAGTTTTATGCGCTTCCACAAGCACCACAACAGTTCAAACAACTACTTATGACAAGTGGCGTTGACAAATACTTTCAAATTGCACCTTGTTTTAGGGACGAAGACGCAAGGGCAGATCGTTCTCCAACAGAGTTCTATCAAATTGATATGGAAATGGCTTTTGCAACGCAAGAAGATGTTTTTGCTGTTATGGAAAGTTTGTATGCTGGCATTTTTGAAAAGTTTGCAGGCAAACGCCCACAAACACCTTTTGCTCGCTTAACTTATGAAGATGCAATGCGTGACTATTGCAGTGACAAACCAGACTTGCGCAACCCATTAAAAGTTAAAGATGTAACAGATATCTTTGCAAATAGTGAGTTTAATGCCTTTAAAGGCAATGTGATAAAGGCAATCAAAGTTAACTGTGGCGAAAAAGGTCGCAAATTCTATGACGCCTTAACCGACTTTTTAAAACAACGTGAAGCAAAAGGACTTGCTTATGTTAGATTGGGCGAAAACGATGTTTTTGAAACAGGCATTTCAAAATATATAACAGAACAAGAAAAATCACAATTAAAAGCAGAGTTAAACTATCAAACACACGACACAATTTTCTTTGTTGCAGATGAAAAAACAAAGGTTAACAAGTTTGCCGACCTCCTGCGCAACGAACTTGGCAGTAGACTTGAACTTATTGACAAAGACGCATATAACTTTGTTTGGATTGTTGACTTCCCATTCTATGAACTTGATGACGATGGCAACATTGCTTTCAGCCACAACCCATTCAGTTTGCCACAAGCAGACATTGAAGAAGTTAAACGCAACCCACTTGGCGCAAAAGCATATCAATATGACCTTGTTATCAATGGCTATGAAAGTTTGTCTGGTGCAGTTCGCAATCACAGGCCAGACCTTATGGTTGAACTATTTAAACTTGCTGGATACGACAAAGAAGTTGTCGAAAGCAAATTCCCAGCACTTTACAACGCATTTTCATATGGTGCGCCACCACATTGTGGCAGTGGGGCAGGCTTTGACCGTATTATGATGCTACTCACACACAACGAGTTTATTCGTGATGTAATTGCATTTCCAATGAACAAAAACGGCTGTGACCCACTTACAAACGCACCAAACACCGTTGACGAAAAAGCCCTTAAAGATGTTCACATAAAACTTGATATTTAAAAGATACTAAAAATTAAAAAATGCAAAAAATAATTTATAAACATTAAGAATATTACAGGACTTGCACCTATTGTTATAACAAGGTGATTAAGTCTTGTTTTTTAATTATGCTGATATCTCAATTGTTTGACACAACATTTTTATTGTGCTAAAATTTTTTAGTAAATTACGAGGTAAAAATATGTTTAACAAGCAAGACACACTTAAATTTTTATTAAAAGGGGCAGAAAACCCAGATGTTGAAGCATTAACTCAAAAAATAGACGAAGTTTATTTAGACGGCAGAGTTCTTAACATCAAATTTGGCTTGGACCCATCAGCACCAGACATTCACCTTGGCCATGCTGTTGCTTTGCGCAAACTAAAACAACTTCAAGACCTTGGTCATCATGTTTCAATTATTATTGGCGATTTTACAGGTATGATTGGTGACCCATCAGGCAAAAGCAAAACCAGAAATCAACTTTCTCGCGAGCAAGTTAGGGCAAATGCTCAAACCTATGTTGACCAAATCTTTAAAATTTTAAACAAAGACAAAACAACAGTGCTTTACAACAGTGATTGGTATGCAGAAATGACTTTTCCACAAATCATAGATCTTTGTAGCAAGGCAACAGTTGCCCGAATTTTAGAGCGTGACGACTTTTCAAAGCGATATAAATCAGGCACACCAATTGCAGTGCACGAGTTTTTTTATCCATTGATGCAAGCGTATGACAGCGTTGTTTGCAAGGCAGATATTGAACTTGGTGGAACAGACCAAACATTTAACATTTTGCTTGGCAGAAACATTCAAAAAGACTATGACGTCAAACAACAAGTGCCACTTTTTGTTCCACTTTTGCAAGGAACAGATGGCATAGAAAAAATGAGCAAGTCACTCAACAACTATGTTGGCATAAACGAAGAGCCAAAAGTTATGTATGAAAAAGTTATGAAAATCCCAGACGAATTAATCATTAGATACTATGATTTAACAACCGACTTGCACCCAGATGACATTGCAAAAATACAACAAAGGTTAAAAAATGGCGAAAACCCACGCAACATAAAAATGGAACTTGCAAAAGAAATTGTTAGGCTTTATCACGGCAATGATTTGGCACAACAAGCCGAAGACTATTTTGTTGCAACCTATCAAAAAAATGTGTTTAGTGACCAAACACCAGTTATAAAATTAGCACCAGAACACTTTACGCCAGACGGCAACTTGTATGTTGTGGAACTCTTGTTTTCAACTGGCAAATATAAGTCAAAGGGTGAAATTCGCAGATTAATTCAAGGTGGAGCAGTTAAACTTAATGGCGAAAAACTTTTTGAGCCAGAAACCACTTTGCCACAAACTGACGCAATTATGTTGCAAGTTGGCAAAGGCACTTTGTTTAAAGTTGAAAAATAGTTTTTAAAAAATCACATCGAAAAAACATCTTTGTGATTTTTTTGTTTGGTTTTTAAATAAAGTTTAATTTTCTTTATATTTATGTTAAAATGTTATATATGGATTATAAGTTAGATAAAGACATATTTATTTTAAATAAAATAAATGAAATTAGGAAAATCAAAAAACAAGAATTAAAAAATATAGAAAATAACAATACTCAAAATTTAGAAAATAAAGGCGTTCAAATTAATAGATCAAAAAATGAATATAAGTTTTATAACGAAATATATTTTCTAAATATATGTTCAAGTTGTTTAGATTTTTTGTCAGTTCTATGTATTATGATAAATATTTTTGTGCAAAATTTTTACATTAATATTATTTCGTTGGGATTTTGTTCAATACTTAGAATATTTATCATAATAAGATATTTTGTTATGTTGGGAATTAAAAAAATACAATTATTTTTTTATAGTACTCTATTTACATTAGATATTTTACCAATTATATTATCATACACAAGTTTTAATATATTAAGCATTATATTTTTTACAATTTTTAATGTTGTCTTTATTTTTTTTGCATTCGAGACTTACATAAAAGAAATCAGTGAAATAAATTTTTCAATTTATGAGTATGATTCATATTTAAGTCAACATTTAATATTTTTATTTCTTACTGCAATAAATTTTTTAATAAATGATATAATGCCCTTAATAGTTTTTTGGATATCTATTATCACATTAACTACTACACTTATTTTAAAATTACTAGTTATAAAAAGAGACAAACATTCTTATTTTTTAAAATATGTAAGTATTGTTACAATATTACAAACATTTTTATGTATTACCATGCTAATCATTTATTGCAAATTGGAACTAAGCCAAATAGAATTATTAATTTCTATTTTTTCTACTATATTTAGTTTATGTATTCATAATAGACCTAAAATAGCGAAATTAATACAGCAAGTGAATCCAGATCTTAATTGTTTAAAAATTTCATGCAGTGATTTTAAAAATTTGAATCTTAATAATACTAAAAGTATGTTTTTTAAAAATATTTCAAATGAAACTCTATTGTTTGAAGCAATAGAAATTGAATTTATAACATTTAAAACATGTAAAGACATAGTTATTAAACCTGAAGTAATTTTTAGTTTAGAGTTAGATGAAAATTTATTAAAATCGAAATACGGTTATAAATTATTCTTTAAAATTAATAGTAGTTCGCATAATTATGTAATAGACTTAACTTATAACGAAAAGGCTAATAGTATAAAAATTGACAACTATCCTGCATAACTTAATGTTTAAAGTACTAATAAAATAAAAAAATTTTAAAAAAATCCCTTGACTCTTACGTTGGCGTAAGGTTTAAACTCATTTCTGTAAGGAGGAAATTTAGTTTGACAAAGTTATACAAAATTGGTGAAGTGGCTGAATTGTGCAACTTGACAATAAGAACGCTTAGATACTACGAAGAACTTGGTTTGATTACACCTTCAAATGTTGATATCTACACCGGTTACAGATATTACGATGAAGAAAATATTAAAAAAATCAAACAGATTGTGTTGCTAAAAAACTTGAATTTTTCACTTGATGAAATAAAAAACTTTGACGAAAACGCCATTTCATATAAAAAAGTTCAACTTGAAAATGAAATTAAAGAGTTGAAAAGAAAACTCAGACTAGTTTCTTCTTTAAAAACAAATATGGGAGAAATTGTTATGAACAAATTTATTAATGATGAAAGAGTTGTTGGAAAATGGGTTTATGAAGCAACTGCATTTTCAAAAGAAAAGTACTTGCAAGGTGATTTTTACAAAGATGATGATGCATTGTATCAAGTGTTGTATTTTTTGCCACAAGGCAAAGGTTATTGGGTTTTTGATGGTTGGACAAAAGGCGAATTGATACACGGAAAGGGTGTGCATTATAAATACGAAATTGAAAATGGAAAATTATTTTTGCAAGTGTTTAATGTTAACACAGGCGACTATTATTTTACTCTTGTTTACAACAAAGAAAACAGCAAAGAATACACAGCCACCGAAATTGAAATACACGACAACATAAATATTCCATTTAAAAACGATGAAAACGCGCTGGGCGTATGGCAAAACATTGATTGGGTTAAAATAAAAGATTTAAAAGATTACAAACCAAAGGTTTCTGGCAAAAAATACTGGTTGCAAAAACTAACATTTTTGCCAAATGGTGATTGCATTTCAAATTACAACGATGGTTCATCAACTCAAGCAAATTGGACAAAAAACTTCATTTTGTCAAAACCAATGCAAACAGCATCTAAATATGAAATTAAAAACTTTGACGGAGAAGATTATTTGTTTGTTGAGTGGAAAGCAAGCGATTATATTTACACTGGCAAAATATATGGCCTTTGCTGTTTAAAAAGAGTAAAATAAATGCATATTTGCTGATGCCAAATTTGACACCGATTTTTGCAGATTGTTTAACTTTTATAAAAAAATAATAATAACCAAAAACAAAAAATTAGTTATAAAATAAAAACAAAAAAACCTAGTAAATTATAATACTAGGTTTTTTGTTAGATTGACGGGCAACTGTGTTTAAAAACAATGTATTTGATTAGTTTTTGCATTACATCATATTATATTTTGTTATCATTTTATTGTTTGCCTTGCTCTTTGCATTGCCAGTTGTTGCAACATTTGTTTTTGATAAATTTGTATATAATTTTTAAATTTTATTTTATTAGGTATTGAAACTCAAATTTTTATGTGATAAAATATTTGTGGTGAAACATGCAAGATAAGTTACGTGATGAATACTTAGAGTATTTGAAAAAAGTATGTGAAGAAAAAAGCATGAGACAGTGTGCTTTGGATTTTTATGATGACTTAAACAAAGCATTTGGCCATGTTAAAATTGCCAGAGAGGATTTGGAAGTTTACACCTTGTATGGCAAAAAAACAGAGCAGGACGTAGTATGTCTGTTTGACAATAAAAAATATATCAGCATTAACGAGTTGTTTGTGTTTTTGTTAAAAAATAATATTAACAAAATGGCTTATTATGCAAAAAAGAATACAAGAAGTGCTGTTGGCTTTTGCAATGCAGTTGAAAAACGTTTGGGAATTTGCTTGCCTATGCTACAAACCAAAAAAACGTCAAAATTGCGCCGTATTATTGACGCCATAAAAAAAGAACCAAACATTGTTGAAATCAAGTGTGAATATGATTCGGTTACTTCCAAAATGAAAACGATTATGTATCACGAATTAAGTCATGTGCTTGAACTCAAAACTTTCAATAACAGAGAAATTATCAAAAATACATTTTCAGATATGTATTTGATAAAAGATAAATATGGTGTATATAGAATAAATGCGCGCACTTACAACGACAGAATGCCAGAGGCAAAAAAATATATACAAATGCAAAAAATTAAAGGTTCTGATGCAATTTCAGAATGCTTAAACGAGTTGTTTTCTGGCGAAATACTTAACTCATTGTATCTATCAACAAACCTGACAGAAAATTTAATTCAAGATAAATACATTTCAAAAAGGTCACTGCCAAATTATGTGAAATATGTTGAAGACTACGATATCACAGCATTTTTAAAGTATGCCATAAACAATGAAAATGCAATCCATTACAGAACTAACAGTGTTGATATCATAGAAAAAATAAACGCCATTAAAATTTCGGCGCAGAATATGGAATATTACAAAAAAAGGTTTTTGCTCATTGCCAAAGGATTGATACCAAACAAAAAGGACAAAAACTTTATGGCAAAATTTACTGATTTGTTTATGAATATGGACACATATTCAACAATATGCACAATTTTGGGTATGTCCAAATCAAAAAACATAGGGCAGTCACTTCAATCAGAACTTAAAATGTTATTGCAAGAAATGCTCATTGATGCAATAAAAAACAAGCTTGTGGACAATTTAAATGACAAAAAAGTGCCAAAAGATGATTCTTTTTGCAAGCAACTAAACAATATGCTTTTTACAATTGATTCGCTCATTTTGTATAACAACGACTGTTATGGCAAAAAAGTTTATTTTGACAAAGATGAAAATGTTTACTTTGGAAACTTGTTCAGGCAAACATACAATGACTATGGTGCCGTTAATGAATACGCAAAGCTTTTGGGTGCAATAGAATTTTATGTTGAAAAATATAGCAGTGTTATTGACAAAGACAAAATTCCTTTTCTTAAATACCACAATTACAAATTTTTGGCTAATAAATTCTATTCTCAAAATGATAGTGGTCAAATCACACGTTGCGCAAAAAAAGATAAAAACAAAATGATTGATGAAAACGAACTAACCAAAAACTAACACAAAAACTTTTGGCGTTAATTAAAAAATTTTAGTTATTAAAAAACGATACTTTGTATCGTTTTTTTTAAATTGAACAATCAATTTATCAAAAATTTTTAAAACAATTTTTATAAGTGAAAATAAGTTTTATTAATTTATTGACAAAATTTCAAAAGTATTATACAATAAATAAGTCTTAAAAAATGGTTCCTTAGCTCAGTTGGTAGAGCAACTGACTCTTAATCAGTGGGTCCAGGGTTCGAGCCCCTGAGGGACCACCACACAAATGTTGGAGGAATCCAGCATTTTTTTAATAAATGGAAACTGATTAAGAGTCAGTGGGGTCCCCAAAAAAAAGAGATTTTTTTGGGGAAAGGAAAAAACGAGTATAAAAGCGAAAGAAATTGCAACACTTTGCAATTTTGAGCAAAAAGCGGATAAATTGATTGCTTCGACAATTTTTTCCTTAACTTTGGAGAAATATATAGATTTGTTTGACCATATTGAATTTAATACTTTTGTGCCTACTGCTAATTGTAAGATTTCAAAAGATTGGAATAAGCTAAATTATTATGAAAAACCATTAAAAATAAGTTCAGAAAAGCAAGATATTATAAATGAAATAAAAGAAATTGGAAAAGAAAGAATTAACAATTCTTTTTACCTAAAAAATTTTGAAATATGGGAGTGATGCTGATGAATGATTTTGAACTTGAAAGTGAATATTTGTTAGATGTTGAAAATAATTTGCAACAAATTGTTGATAAAAATAATTCACAAATTCAAATTTATGAAGAAGAATACAAAAAAGATTACATTGACTATGCTGATAAATCAACAGCTCCTGAAGTAAGGAAATTTTTGTCTGGACACTTGAAACAACTAGCTTCATCAATCGATTACTTAAAAAATGAAAATTATAGATATGGTAAAGTTAAATATTCACCATATTTTGCAAAAATAAATTTAGTGGAATACAATGAAAATTTATGTTATTATATTGGGACAAAAAATATATCAAGTCATGAAAAACTTTCAGTTATAGATTGGCGTACACCAGTTTGTTCTTTATTTTATAATTCAAATTTAGGAAAGACTTCATATATTGCTCCACAAGGCGAAATTTATGTAGACCTAAAAAGCAAAAGACAATTTAAAATTGAAAATGCAAAACTATTGAACTATTATGATATAGATGAAAATTATTGTGATGATATGTTAAGAGAGTCCTTAAATCAATCATCAACTCCTTATATAAAAAATATTGTATCAACTCTTCAAAGTGAACAAGATAAAATTATTCGTGAAGATGTTAATACATCAGTTGTAGTTAATGGAATTGCAGGAAGTGGAAAGACTTCTATTGGAATGCATAGAATCGCATATCTTTTGTATAGAGATAGAGAAAATTTAACAAGTAAAAATGTTTTAGTTATTTCTCCTAACAAATTATTTACTGAATACATAAGTCATTTATTGCCAGAACTTGGTGAAGAAAACGTAACAACAAAAAATATTATAACAATATTTAACGAATGCTTACAGGGAATAGGATTTTCAAAAGAAAAAAATATTATGATTGAAAACATTATATCAGGCAATAAATCCAGATATAATGAAAGTGCAAAAAAATACAAGTATGATTTCTTTGAAAGTTTAGATAAATTTTTACAAAACTACAATTCAGCAGAAAAAATACAGCAAAATATGAAAGTGTCAGGTAAATTATTGCCTGCTGAAATAATAAAAAAATATTTCTTTAAGCCAAATCAAAATGATATAAAGAAGTCAATTGATGTTACTGCTGACAGAATTATCAGCGAATATTTCTATAGCAACACAAATAGTTCACAAAGAAAAATTAAAGAACAAATTTTGTCATATTTTTATAAAAAAGTATTTAGTGATGATATTGTAAAGATTTATCAGCAATTTTTATTAGAAAATGGATTTTCATCTAATATTTTTGATGTCAACTATATAAATTTTGAAGATATGCCAGCACTTGTATACATAAAATCAAAAATTTTAGGTATTGAACAAAACAATTTTATTAAACAAATTTTTGTAGATGAAATGCAAGATTATGATGCAATTTCAATTGCTTTAATGAAAGATATATTTCCATTGGCCAATTTCACTATGGTTGGTGATTACGAGCAAAATTTGCTTTTTGCTGATAATAATTCAAAAGCAATAAGTAAAGTGCTTGAAAATGCAAAATTTTTTGATTTAACAACAAATTATCGTTCAACTTCAAACATTTCAAAATTTGCTTGTAAAATAGTAAACAAAACATATAAAAGCAATTTTATTCGAGAAGGTGAAGAACCTAATATTGAATATACAAAAGATTTTGCTGACAATGTCGATAATATTAAAAACAAGATATTCGAATTAAAAACGAAATATGAAAGAATTGCTATTGTTTGCAAATCAAATGATGAAGTTTCTAAGTACGAAAAGTATTTACCAGAATGCTATACATTAACAGAAAATAAAATAAACATAGAAATTGATAAACCGATATTAACCAGCGTCTTTTATGCAAAAGGTTTAGAATTTGATGCTGTAATACTACCAAATGTTTCAAATGAAATATATAACGGAGATATCGATAAAAACATTTTGTATGTTGCTGCGACAAGGGCTATGCAAAAACTTGATGTGTTATATATAAAAGAAAAATCGGAAATTATAGATTTCTAAATATTTTACAGAAAATTTATGGAGTTTTTGACGCAAGAAAATCTTTGCTCAAAAAACTCTTGTAGTATTTTTTGTTAGTTTTTCATAATATTAACTATGAAAAGTTTTAGTGATTATATTGTTAACACAAGGGCGATGATATTTAACATAAATCAATATAAAAAAGTAAATTCAAAAACCAAAATTTGTGCCGTTGTAAAAGCCGATGGCTATGGCTTGGGCATAGAAAATTTTGTTGCAAAAATAGAACAATATGTTGATTTTTTTGCAGTTGCTTGTTTTTTGGAAGCAATTAAATTGCGAAATTTAACAAATAAGCCCATTTTGATTTTAAATTTTGTTACAAAAGAAAATTTGCAACAATGCGCTGACAAAAACATCTCTGTTTCGGTTTTTAGTTTAGAACATTTAAAGCAAATTAAAAGATATGTTAAGAAGGGTGAAATAAAGATTCACTTTGCCATCAACACTGGTATGAACCGAATTGGCTTTGATGATACAAAAAGTTTTAAACTTTGTTTGCAATATGCTTGCAAATTAAAAAATTTGATAGTTGAAGGCATTTTTACTCATTTTTACAATGCTATGAATAGTGCCGACACAAACAAACAAGTTTGCATATTTAATCATTTTTTAGACATTATAAAAACTTTAAATTTTAAAGGGGTTATTGTGCATGCATCTGCAAGTGATGCAAGTTTTTTGTATGAAAATTTTGGGTTTGATATGGTGCGACTTGGCATTTGCATTTATGGTTATGGTGGGGCAAATGTAAAGTTGAAGCAAGCAGTTTGCATAAACAGCAAAGTGATAAATATATGCAAAGTTAAAAAGGGCGAAAGTGTTGGCTATTGCAAAAACTTTGTTGCAAAAAAAGATATGGTTATTGCAACAATTCCCCTTGGCTATGCAGATGGAATTTTTCGCAGTTATTCAAAAAATGGAAGGGTGATAATTAACAACACTTATTGCAAAATTGTTGGCAACATTTGTATGGATATGTTTATGTGCGATGTCACAAATGCAGTGGCAAAAGTTGGTGACAAAGTTATTGTTTTGGGCGCAAACAAAAATGGAAAAAAAATCACGGCAGAAGATATTGCAAAAAGTTGCAACACCATAAGTTATGAAATTTTAACAAACATAAACCGTAGTAGATTTAACATAATAAAGCGTTAATGATAATTTTGTTTAACAATAAAAACAACCCTGTCATTTTTTTGCAGAGTTAAAAAAAATAGCATAAATGTGTTTTATTTTGAAAATTTAATTAAAAATCGTTAAATTTAAGCATAATTTTTGTTATTTTTGTTTTAAATAATAGCAAAAAATTAAATTTTGCATTAAAATTTAATTATGAGAATTATTGCAGGAAAATTTAAAGGTAAAAAATTAAACACTTTTGAGTTGTCAACAACTCGCCCAACAAGTGATTTAATAAGAGAAGCATTATTTGACAAAATTGGTTTTAAAATTTTAGATTGCTCATTTTTGGACTTGTTTTCTGGCACAGGCGCAATTGGCATAGAAGCCTTGAGCCGTGGCGCAAAAGAAGTTTGTTTTGTTGATAAAAATGTTGAGGCAATAAAACTTATTAAAAAAAATTTGTCAATAATTAATGTAGCAAATGCGCAAGTGTTAAACTGTGATTATTTAAGTGCATTAACAAGTTTTAAAAACACCAAAAAATCTTTTGATATAATTTTTTTGGACCCACCTTACAAAACAGATTTTGCCGAAGATGTTATTTTGCAAATTGCCAAACTTAATATATTAAACGAAAATGCGTTGATTGTTTGGGAGCATGACCTTTCAAAAAATGACCACATAAAAACAAACTATCCTTTTGCAACCACAAAAAAATATGGTGGAAAATTTTTAACATACTTAAATTCTGATGATTTAAAATAGAATAAATATGCAATTAAATGCATAAGTATGCACATATTATTATTAAAAAAATTTAAAAAAGGTAAGCAAATGAAAATTGAAACAATAAACATAAAAACTGACTTTCCACCAGCAGATGTTGCCGTTGCAAATATGGAAATTGAAATTGAACGGCTTAAAAATAGTGACACGCTTGCGTTAAAAGTCATTCATGGTTATGGCTCACATGGGGTGGGTGGCGAGATTAAAAGACAGGCGCACGATAGACTTTTTGAGTTAAAAAGGCAACACAAAATTTTAGATTATATTCCAGCCGAAAAGTTTGGTTTTTTTGCAAGGCAAAACAACTACATTTTAACAGCTTTGCCCGAACTTGTCTTTGACCCAGATTTAAGCAATTACAACAATGGCATAACAATTGTTTTGCTTAAAAAACAATAGGTTTAAAATTAATAATTATTTTTAAAACTATTTTTGTACTTGTTGTAATTTTGCAAATTTATTAAATATTTTGCCAACATTTTCCTGTTAAAAAAAGTTGTGTTTTGTTTTTAAAGTAAATTATCTTGTTGCAACATTTGGTTTTTTGTGATATAATACTCTCATTGTTTTATTGACAATAATTTTATTTTTTGGAGAATTTTTATGTTTAATCACAGAAGTGATGGCGTTATTGTTAAGGGGGCTGACCCAATTGTTAAACTCACATCTCACATAATGCCAAGAAGATATGATGCACAAGTTCAATTTAGGCTTGATGCAAGATGTGAAGCAATGGACGAGTATATAAGTGAAATGGCAGAAAAGGGTGTTAAACTTACATATATGCACATCATCATGGCAGCGCTTGTTCGTATGTATGCCGAAAAGCCACAGTTGAATCGTTTTGTTATGAATGGCAGACTTTTTCAACGCGATGGAATATATATTTCGTTCACAGTTAAAAAACAACTCACTGAAAAAGCAGGCGAAACAACTGTTAAAATGAGATTTACTGGCGAAGAAAATATTTTTGAAATTAAAAAGAAAATTGATGACGAAATCTTGGCAAACAAAGGCACCGACAAAGCAAACGACACCGATGATATGGCAAGAATTTTAAACAAAATACCAAATGGATTGTTAAAATTTGCAGTAAATTTGTTTAAATATATGGACAGACATGGTTGCTTGCCAAAATCAATCATTGATGTAAGTCCATTTCACACAAGTTGCTTTTTAACAAATATGAAAAGCATTTCAACAGACTATGTTTATCACCACATATATGACTTTGGAACAACTGGTCTTTTTGTTGGGCTTGGCAAAGAACATTTTTGCCCAGTTGTTAACCCAGAAACCGGAAACATTGAAACTGGCAAAGTCATCAAAATTGGAACTGTTATTGATGAGAGAATTTGTGACGGCTTTTATTATGCAAAGAGCATCAAACTCATACGCAAATATTTGCAAAATCCAAAACTTTTAGAAGAAAATTTTGAAATTCCAGAAGAACTAAAAGCATACACAAAAAAACATTTAAAAGAACAAAAAAAGTTGTTAAAAAAAGAACTTAAACAGCAACGCAAACTTGCAAAAGCAGTGTAATTAATTTTTTGCAGAACTTAATTTTTTAAGTTCTGTTTTTATTTTAAAAAATTTTTTATATTTTTTATGAGCATTTAAATATGCTAATGCAGGTTTTTTTAAAAACTAAACTATATTTTCAATTCATTGTTTTTTTGACAACTATTTGCAAAATACAAAAGTCATTTTTGTTGCAAAAACATTTAAATTATGCAATAATTAATATATGAAAGTTTACTCTATAAGCGATTTGCATTTAAGTTTAACTTGTAACAAACCCATGAATATATTTGGACCTGTTTGGGAAGGGCATTGGGAAAAGATTTCTGCCGATTGGCAAAAAAAAGTTGGCGCAAATGACATTGTTTTAATTGCAGGCGACATAAGTTGGGCAATGAAAGTTGAAGATGCGCAAAAAGATTTGACCGAAATTGCAAAACTCAACGGCAAAAAAGTTTTTATTCGTGGCAACCATGACTATTGGTGGAAAAGTCCAACTGCCATAAGAACTCTTTTGCCAAAAGATTGTTACATACTTCAAAATGATAGTTTGCGACTTGATGGCTATGTGTTTTGTGGCACAAGGGGTTGGACGGTGCCAGAAAATTGCTTGCAAACAACGCAAGACGACAAAAAAATGCTCAACAGAGAATATTTAAGGCTGGAGTTGTCGTTAAAAAGTGCAAAGGACAAGTTGCAAGCAGGTGATGAACTAATTTGTATGATACATTATCCACCATTTAACAGCAGGTTTGAAGACAGTGATTTTACCAGGCTGATGGAAAGTTACAATGTCAAAAAATGTGTTTATGGTCACTTGCATGGCAAAAACAGTAGGGGACAAAAACTGATTGAAAAAAACGGCATAGAGTATTACTTAACAAGTTGCGATAAAGTTGACAATGAGTTGGTGTTAATAAGTGAAAAAGGAGAATGATTATGAGTTGTCATATACATAAAAACAAACAAGAAATAACAAATTGCAGAATATGTGGAAAGCCAATTTGCAGTGAATGTCAAAATATTCAAAATTATTATGACGCATGCCCAAGTTGCTCAAAAGAAAAGTTAAATAGTTTGCTTGTTAACTACAAAAGGGGGTTATTTGCAAACATTTTAAGTGTGCTGTGCATTGCTTTGTTTTTTGCGTTTTATGCCATGGATATAAAAAATGGAGATGCAGAGCAATCACTTATAATTTGGGGCGCAATATTTGGTGGAATTTTTGCAGTTGTAAGTGTTTTGCTACTTGTGCGCACAATTGTTAAAATTTCAAAACTAAAACAACTTTTGTTAGATGTTGACAAGGTGTCAAATGGAATTTAAACATATTCCCATAATGCTTGACGAGTGCTTGCAAGGGTTAAATATCAAAAGCAATGGCATATATTTTGATGGCACTCTTGGTGGGGCGGGTCACAGCAGTGAAATTTTAAAGCGTTTAAATGGTGGGCTTTTAATTGCCACCGACAAAGATGACGATGCACTCAACGTCAGCACAAAAAGACTTTCTGCCATAGGCAACAATTTTGTTACCGTAAAGGCTGATTTTAAAGATTTTAACAGAGTTTTGGATGACTTAAAAATTGACAAGATAGATGGCGTTTTGCTTGACCTTGGAGTTAGCAGTTATCAACTTGACAATGCCGAAAGGGGTTTTAGTTACACAAAAGACGCCCCACTTGATATGCGCATGGACCAAACAAATACGCTAACGGCTTTTGATGTTGTAAACACATACACCGAAAGTCAACTTGCAAAAATATTTTATGAATATGGCGAAGAACCTTTTACAAAAAATATTGTTAAAAATATAGCAGAAGCAAGAAAATCAAAACCCATCAAAACAACTTTGGAACTTGCCGAAATTATAAAAAATTCTGTGCCAAAAAAAGTGCAAATTGCAAAGGGAAATCCTTGCAAACGAGTTTTTCAGGCAATAAGAATAGAAGTTAACAGAGAATTAACTGGACTACAACAAGCCATTTATGAAATGATTGCAAGGTTAAAAAAGGGTGGCAGAATTGCAATTATAACTTTTCATAGTTTAGAAGACCGAATTGTTAAAGACGCCTTTAAACTTTGCGCAACAGATTGCATATGTCCAAAAAACATTCCAATTTGTGTGTGTGGCCACAAGGCAAGCATAAAATTAGTTAACAAAAAACCTTTGGTGGCAAATGACAAAGAACAAAAGGAAAATTCTCGCAGTTTAAGTGCCAAATTACGAATTGCCGAAAAAATAATTTAGTGATATTTTGTTAAGGGGGTGAGTATAATATGAACGAGCACGAAAGTGATATTTTGGTTGCCGAGCCAGAAACTGATGTTGATAACAATCAAATTGCAAACGAACAACCAAGCATAGCAAAAGGACAAGATGACCTTGTTGAAATGTTTTATAGACCAACACGACAACAAGAAAACAAAACAATAAAAAAGGAAACTCAAAGTTTTACAAATTACAATAACAGCAACTTAAACAAAGTTTATAAAAAATACGATGTTGTTCAAACTTATGTGCCAAAAAAACAAGAAAAAAAAGCCGAAACAAATGAATTTGAAAAGTTTGTTACACAACAAGATGACTATGTGCCACAAAAAGAAACTTTTTTGGTTGAAAAATCAGCAGAGAAGCCATCTTTTAGGTTAAAACAAAAGGCAAAAGTTTGGCTTGTATGTTTTGCAGTTATCATAATTATGCTTTCTGCCTTAACAATAACAAATGCCATAAACATCAACAAATTAAATGATAGCATTGAACAAACATCGTCAAGCATAACCGATATAAACAAAGACATACAAAACACAATTAAAGATATTGGCAAACTAACCGACGAACAAGAAATTAAAAACAATGCAAGTGAGTTGGGTTTAACAGAAGTTGAGCCAAAAAACAATATTGAAATCCAACTAAACGAAAAAAATGTAGTAGAAGATTACCAAGGACAAACAAATTTCTTTGATGATATTTGCAATTTTATTAGAAGTTTGTTTGGAGGATAACACCTTGAAAGCCAAAATTCACACAGTTCTTTCTATGCAAAAGAGATTAATAGCAATGATTTTGCTACTAATCTCTATTTTTATTGCCCTGTTTTGCCGACTTTTTTATCTGCAAGTTTTTAGGGCAGAATTTTTGCAAACAAAAGCCGAAGAACAGTGGACGCGTGACCTTCCCATTAATGCCGAGCGTGGCATAATTTATGACCGTAACGGAGTTGTGCTTGCTGTAAGTTACACGACTTATGACATATATGTGCGCCACAGCAATGTGACCAACCCACAAGAAGTTGCAAGTTTGTTATCTAAAAAACTAGATTTAAATTATGACACAGTTTATGCAAAAGTAACAAATGCAAAAGTTAGTGAAAGTCTTATCAAAATGCAAGTTGAAAGTTCGGTTGCAAAAGAACTAAAAAACAGTTCGGTTGGTGGCATTTATTACAGCGAAAACAACAAACGATATTATCCTTATGGCGATTTTTTAACTCAAGTTTTGGGTTATACAACAATTGACAACATTGGGCAAAGTGGGCTTGAATTGTATTATGACAAATTTTTGCAAGGCATTGATGGTTACAGCGAAGTGCAAAGCGACATAAAGGGCAAGGAACTCTATAACACTTTGGATAGTTATGTGCCAAGTATTGCAGGCAACAATTTAACCTTGACGATTGACTATCAAATTCAAAAATTATGCGAAGAAGCATGTGAAAACATAATGCTTGTTGAAAAGCCATCAAGTGCACAAATCATTGTTATGGACCCCAACACTGGCGAAATTTTGGCAGATGCGCAAAAGCCAAGTTTTGATTTAAACAACTTGCCAAGAGATAACATACAAGAGTTGCTAAATAACAGCAAAAACAAGGCGATTGTTGATGTATATGAGCCAGGTAGCACATTTAAGGTGTTAACGACGGCAGCGGCGCTAGAAGAAGGCGTTACAAGTTTAAACGACACATTTTATGACCCGGGTTACAGAATAGTGGATGGCGAAAAAATTAAGTGCTGGCGACTTCATGGGCATGGCAGTCAAACAATGGTGGACGGTTTAAACAACAGTTGCAACAGCGTGTTTGTTGACCTTGCGTTAAGGCTTGGCAAAGATAGAATGTATGAATATTTTGAAAAATATGGATTTGGCAACCTAACAGGCGTAGATTTTTCTGGGGAAAGTGCTGGCATTGTTATGGACGCTGATGTGGCAAAAAAAGTTGACCTTGCGCGCATGGGCTTTGGGCAAGCAATTGCAGTCACTCCAATTCAGCAAATCAGGGCAATTAGCAGTGTCATAAATGGTGGCACACTTTATCAGCCATATTTTGTTAGCAAAATTTCTAGTTCGGCTGGCAGTTTTGAAAAGGCGTTTTCTCCTGTTGCTGTTAGACGAGTTATCAGTGAAGAGACAAGCGAAAAGATAAAATATATGTTAGAACAAGTCATTGTTAAAGCCAACGCCATAGAAAGTTTTATACCCGGTTACAGAGTTTCGGGCAAAACAGGCACGACCGAACTCATGACTTCAAGTGGAAAGACTGGCGAGTATATTTCTAGTTTTGTGGGCGCTTTCCCGGCCGACAACCCACAATATGTCATTTTGGTTGTGGTTGACAGGCCAACAAGTGGCAATTATTTTGGCAGTATTGTTGCAACACCTTATGCAAAAACTGTTTTGCAGGGCATCATCAAATACAAAAATATTCAGCCCGATGAAACTTTGCAAGATGACTTAAAAGCAGTGGAAAAGAACATTGAAATGCCAAACATTGTTGGCATGAGTTTGTCAAAAGCCATTGGCATAATAACAAATTTAGGGCTTCAGTATGAATTAGATGGCGAAGGTGGAGTTGTAACAAAACAATATCCAGCGCCAACAACAATGTTATACAAAAATGGAATTGTTATCATATCTACTCAATAGGGGAAGTTATGATTTTAAGCAATCTTTTAAAAGATATTAATTTTGATTTTGTTGGAAACTTAAATGTTAACATAAAAAGTTTGTTTTTTGATAGCAAAAAAGCCGTCAAAAACGGACTTTTTTTCTGTCTGCACGGCACAAACACAAATGGCGAAAACTTTGTTGCCAATGCCATAAAAAATGGCGCAGTTGCAGTTGTTTGCACAAAAAAATTAGATTTTGACATAACACAAATAATTGTTAATGATGTAAGAAAAGTTATGGCAGTTATCTCTGCAAATTTTTTTGGAAATCCACAAAAAAAATTAAAGATAATTGGCATAACTGGAACAAATGGAAAAACGAGCACAAGTTATATTATTGGGCACATTTTACGGTTTAACAAAAAACGAGTTGGCATTATTGGCACAAGTGGAATTTTTATTGAAAACAAACAACAAAAAGCAAAATTGACAACGCCAGACAGCATTGAACTGTTTGAAATTTTTGCAAAAATGGTGCGTGCAAAAATAGAATATGTTGTTATGGAAGTTAGTGCACACGCAATTTTTTATAACAAAGTTTATGGCATAGATTTTGCCGTTAAGGTTTTGACAAATGTAAAAACCGACCATTTAGATTTTTTTAAAACAGATTTACAATATCAGCAAACAAAACTATCTTTTTTTGATGGTGGCAAGTGTTTTGTTGTGTTTGGCGATGATAAAATAGGCAACAAAATAAAGCAAAAATATCCAAACAAAACTGTTTGTTTTGGCAAAAAAAAATGCAATGACATTTTGATAACTAATGCTAGTTTTTCAATTGGGCAAACGAGTTTTAACCTATCTTTTGGCAACAATTGTTACAAAATAAAATCAAACTTAATTGGTGAATTTAATTTATATAATGTTGCCTGTGCTGTTTGCGTTGTTAAAATGCTTGGCAAAAATTTTGATGTAGAAAAAGCAATTAAAACACTTAATGGTTTAAGTGGACGAATGCAAAATGTAAGTTTAGGGCAAAAATGCAAAATTATTATTGATTATGCACACACCTATGATAGCCTAAAAAACTTGCTTTCCACCATAAAAAAAATATCTAAAAATAAAAACATAATAGTTTTTGGGTGCCCGGGCGAGAGAGATAGTTACAAACGCTTTAAAATGGGCAGACTTGCAGGCAGGTTTTGTGAAATAGTTATTTTAACAAGTGACAACCCTGCAAGCGAAAACGCAAGGCGTATTATGTGGGAAATCAAACAAGGCGTCCGTCAAACAAACGCAAAATGCTTTTTTATAGAAAATCGCAAAAATGCAATTAAAAAAGCACTTTGTTTGGCAGGCGAAAACACAAATGTGTTAATTGTTGGCAAGGGCAGTGAAACCTATCAAATTGTTGGCGACAAAAGGCTGTTTTACAACGATTTTGAAACTGTGAAAAATATTATTTGTGGCAAATAAACAAAGTTTTATTTTTTAGTGTGAGTTTAAAATTGTTTAAAAAAAACAGATTGGGTTTCTAGTTATGGCAATGTTATAATTGCATAACAATTAAAATAATTTAAGCATATTGCTTAAATAAAAATAAACTTTTGATTGCCAAGATTTAAGATAACATTGATAGTTTTATCATCATATTTTTTTGTTTTTTATCATATTTGCAAATTTTTTATAAACAGCAAAAAATAAAACTTTTTGTCAAAAATAATTTTATATAAACTACACAACATATATATAGTTGGTAGATATGGAAAAGATATTTTTATGTATTATTGTTGGCTTTATAATCAGTTTGTTAATTTCCCCACTTGTTATAAAGTTTTTTAAAAAATTAAAGGCAAATCAAACAATTTATGAGTATGTTGATATGCACAAGCAAAAGGCAAACACGCCAACTATGGGTGGTGTCATCTTTATTGTGGGCAGTGTTGTGGCATTTTTTTGCGTTAAACAAGGAAGTTTTAACCTTGCGCTTGTTTGCATTGTATGTTTTTTAAGTTTTGGCATTATTGGTTTTTTAGACGATTTTTTAAAGATTAAATTAAAGCGCAATTTAGGGCTTAAACCATATCAAAAAATTATTGGACAAGTTGCCATAAGTGTTATTATTGCAGTGTTTGCGTATTTAAATTCAAATATAGGAAGTTCAATATATTTGCCTTTTAGCACGCAAACAGTTGATTTGGGTTGGTTTTATATACCTTTTTGTGTGTTTGTATTTTTGGCAATTACCAATAGCGTAAATTTAACTGATGGATTGGACGGACTAGCAGGTGGCGTTAGTTTATCGTTTTTGTTTGGATTTGTTTTTATTGAATATATAATCTTAAAAAGTTTGCCAATTTATGATGCAACTATTTTGGCAGAAGAGCAAAATATTTTGATTTTGTGTGGCGGGGTAATGGGTTCGCTTTTGTGCTATTTGCTGTTTAATAGTTTCCCAGCAAAAATATTTATGGGTGATACTGGTTCACTTGCACTGGGTGGGCTTATTGCAAGCATTTGCATCTCAACAAAACAGGTTTTGTTAATACCAATTTTGGGCGTGATGTTTGTGGTTAGTTGTGTGTCGGTTATACTTCAAGTTGCATACTACAAACTGCGCAAAAAACGAATATTTTTGATGGCTCCATATCATCATCACCTAGAAAAAAAAGGCTTGCATGAAAGCAAAATTGTTGTCATATATATAGTTATAACTATTATGATAAGTGTGGCTGGCATATTGACAACGCTTTTGATAAATGCATAAATCATAGTCTCACTTTAAATGGTTATACGGCGAAAGCCACTTGCCACCGGCAAGTGCGTGCGCCAGCACGCAACATTTTGCAAAGCAAAATGTTTGGCTTTCGCCCCAAAGGTGAGATTTTTTTATGAAAAACAAATTTAAACACAAAAATGTCCTTGTTGTAGGACTCAAAAAAAGTGGATTGTCAAGCATAGCCTTGCTACAAAAACAAGACGCTTTTTGCTATGGATATGATGACGACAAACAAACTTTAAAGCAAGCCTGCAACATAGCAAACTTAACAATTATCAACAAAATTGACGATGATATCTTAAAAATAATGGACTATATGATAATTTCTCCCGGGCTGTCAATTTACAGCGAATATGTTAAACTTGCAAAATTGTATGGCGTAAAAGTGCTTGGCGAAGTTGAACTTGGCAGTTATTTTGCAAGGGGTAAAATAATTGCCATAACAGGCACAAATGGCAAAACAACAGTCACAAGTATGATTTATGAAACATTAAAAAATTCAAAAAAACCTTGTGTGCTCTGTGGCAATATTGGTGAGCCTATCACCGAAAATATCTTCCCTTTTAAAACAAATTATGTGTTAGAAGTTAGCAGTTTTCAACTTGAAAGTGTAGTTAAATTTGCACCAGATATTGCAGTTATAACAAACATAACTCCAAATCATCTGGACAGACATCTAAACTTTAAAAACTACAAACAAGCCAAGTTTAATATTTTTAAAAATATGGGCAGAAGCAAAACTTTGGTGCTAAATTATGACGACAAAACTCTGCAAGAACTAAAAGACCAAAAATTAAAACCAAAAGTTGTGTGGGTTAGTGCACAAAAAGAAATTGACGGATATTTTTTAAAGGGCACAAAAGTATACAAAAAAAATGGCAAAAAAGTCGAGTTAATTTTTGACCTTGACGGCATTAAATTAATTGGCAAACACAACCTTTTAAATGCACTTTTTGTTGTTAGTGTTGCCGATGTTTTAAAGTTAAATCCAACAATTGTTTTAAGTAGCATAACAGGTTTTCAACCAATCAGCCATCGCTTGCAGTTTGTTAAAGATGTAAATGGCGTTGCTTACATCAATGACAGCAAAAGCACAAGCCCAGACAGCACAATCACAGCCCTAAATTCACTTAACAAAACACCACTTATTTTAATTTTGGGTGGAAGTGACAAGGGGACTAGTTTTGACAAACTTGCCAGCAAAATCAAAAAGACAAAAAATGTTAAACTTATTGTTGTGCAAGGTGCAACAACAAAAAAAATTGTTAAAAGTTTAAAAAAATACGCCGTAAAAAATTATGTTATTGCCGAAAATTTTAACGATGCTTTGATAAAATCAACGCAAAATGCAATTTGTGGAGATGTTGTTTTGCTTTCTCCTGCATGTGCAAGTTTTGATTGTTTTGATTGTTTTGAAGCGCGTGGAGAAAAATTTATTGAATATGTAAAGGGTTTAAACATTGAAGCTAAAAGTTAAAAATAAATTTAATTTCATAGAGTGGCTTTTGATAATTAGCATATTTGCACTTGTTGTTTTTGGCATTGTTATGATTTATAGTGCAAGTTGTTATAATGCCGAGTTAAATTATAACAATCCGCACTATTACATGATTAAACAAATTGTTGGTGCAGTGGCAGGAGTGCTGGCAATGTTTTTATGCTATAAAATAGACTATCACTTTTTTCAAAAGTATAAAAATGTTATAATTATTGTTAGTTTGGTGCTTCTTGCTCTTGTCTTTGTTCCGGGGCTTGGCTCAACAAGCAATGGCGCAACCAGATGGCTAAAACTTCCGGGGTTTACAATTCAGCCAAGTGAAATTGCCAAATTTGGCTTTGTGATTTTTGTCAGTGCATATCTATCAAAAAACTATGACCAAATAAAAACCTTTAAGGGCATACTGCCAGTTTTGTTAATTGGTGGGGTTATGTGCGTTTTAATTATGTTAGAGCCAAATATGAGCATAACAATGTGCGTTGGCATAACAATGATTGTCTTGCTGTTTTTGGGTGGGGCAAGTGCAAAGCAATTTGCATGCCTATCTGTGCCAATTGCTTTGCTTGTGCCAGTTTTAATCTTAATTGAACCATATCGCTTAAAAAGATTAACTGCATTTTTAAATCCATGGGAAAATCCACAGGGAGAAGGCTATCAACTTTTGCAATCTCTTTATGGCATTGGCAGTGGTGGACTTTTTGGAGTGGGGCTTTTTAACAGCAGACAAAAATATTCATATCTGCCATTTAGCGAAAGCGATTTTATTTTTAGCATAATTTGTGAAGAACTTGGACTTTGTGGTGCAACTTTGGTTATGCTTGTGTTTGCACTTGTTGTGTTTTGTTGTTTTTATGTTGCAAAACATGCAAAAGATAGGTTTGGTGGGTTGCTTGCTGCCGGCATAGGCTCAATAATTGCAAGCCAAACACTTATAAACATTGCAGTTGTCAGCGCAAGTATGCCACCAACAGGTGTTCCACTTCCATTTATCAGTCACGGTGGAACAAGTCTTGTGGTGTTTATGGCTTCAATTGGAATATTGCTAAACATCAGCAAACAATCAAAAAACAGTTTTGCCGATTGTGGCAAACAACCATCAAACTTTAAATTTAAATTCCCATTCTTTAACAAAAAAGCAAAAAGAATAAAATAAAAAATTTGCAACTTGGTTTTTTTCCATTTTGCAAATTTTTTTATGCAATTGTTTGTTGGATTTTAACAAAGAATAAAAATCATCTTAATTATTTATTACAAATAAATATTTTGCTTTATAAGTAATTTCAGTCAATCATATTTGTGCAGTTTTAAATAACATAAAAAATAGCAAATGAGTATAATATAATGATGGAAAAATTAAAAATACATAGTGGTCATAAATTATATGGCAGTTTGGACATCTGTTCAAGCAAAAATGCCATTTTGCCAATGCTTGCCGGCAGTGTGCTTTGTGGTGGCAAAGTAACCTTAAACAAAATTCCAAATTTTAGTGACATATCAAAAATGTGTGAAATTCTGGCAAGTTTGGGTGCCAAAATAACAATGCAAGATGACATTTTGCAAATAGATTCAAGTTTTGTTGACAAATATTTGGTAAGCAATGATTTGGGCAAAGATTTAAGGGGCAGTATAATTTTGCTGGGTGCTTTGCTTTCAAAATTCAGGTTTGGCATTGTTGGGTATCCCGGTGGTTGCAACATTGGTTCTCGCCCAATTGATTTGCACTTAAAGGGGTTAAGAACGCTTGGCGTTAAGATAACTGAAGAACATGGCTATTTGTTTTGTGATGGAAAAAATATGAAGCCAGACACCATAGTTTTTGAAAAAGTTAGCGTTGGCGCAACCGAAAATTTGATGCTTGCAAGTGTTTTGTTAAAGGGCAAAACAGTGCTAAAAAATGTTGCAAAAGAACCAGAAATTGTTGACCTTGCCAACTTTTTAAATGGCATGGGCGCAAGAGTTGTTGGTGCAGGCACAAACAAAATAACAATTTATGGAGTTGATAAATTACACGACATTAACTACACGCCAATTGCCGACCGCATTATTGCAGGAACATATATGGTTGCAGTTGCAATGACGGGTGGCAATGTAGAATTTTGTAATATAAATCCAAAACATTTATCGGCAATAACAAAAAAACTTGCAGTTTGTGGTTGCAATGTTGATACAAAAAATGATAAAATAATTTTGTCAGCAAATGAAAGATGCAAAGCACTTAAAAGCATAACAACTGGCGCATATCCAAAATTTCCAACCGATATGCAAAGTTTGTTTTTATCACTTCAATCAATATCAAAAGGCAAATGCACAATAACAGAAAATCTTTTTGAAGGCAGATTTAAACAAGTGCCAGAACTCATAAAAATGGGTGCAGATATAAAAGTGATGTGCAATATGGCTTATGTCAATGGGGTTGAAAAACTCAGTGGTGCAGATGTCACGGCAACTGACTTGCGTGCAGGGGCAGGGCTTGTGCTTTGTGGCCTTGTTGCAGATGGCTATACAACTGTGTATGACATACATCATATTGACAGGGGCTATGACCACATTGAAAACGACCTTTCAAAATTGGGTGCTGACATTGTGAGAATAAATTGAAAAACAAAAGACTTGCTATTTTGATGGTTATTTTAGTTTTTTTTGCAGTATTAGTTGTTTTATCTAGTGCTGTTTTTTCACTTTCTTCTGTTCAATTAAATTTTTTAAGCACCACATATGTTTTAAGTGACGAACAGGCAATTTTAGATAGCGCAAAGTTTAAATATGGCGAAAATGTGTTTTTTCCATCAAAATCAACATACAAGGCAAATTTGGAAAAATCAAATCCATATTTAAGAGTGTTAAACATAGAAACAATTTTTCCAAACAAAATGATAGTGAATGCAGTTGAAAGGCAAGAGACTTATGTGTTTAAACTAGATAACAACAAGTATGCAAAAACAGATGAATTTTTAAAAATTTTAAGTGTTTCTAGTGTATATCAAAACAACAGCGAAAACGGGATTGAAATTTTAAATTGCGAAGTTACAACTCAAACAAATTTGCAAGCAGGCGATTTCTTTTGTGCAACCGACACTTTTTTAACTGACCTATTTAAATGTTTTAGGGAGTGGAAAACAAGTTATAACGAACTAAAAAGCAGAATTCAAAGTGTTGAACTCAATTATAACGGATATCAAGACCGCTTGCTTATTAATATGCGAAGTGGAGTGCAGATTATTATTCGCAGTTCAAAAAGCAATTTGAGTGACAAACTCAATTTGGCATTTAGTTTTTATGACCAACAAACAGATAGCAATGGACAACCCGTTGACCACACAAAATCTGGCATAATAGAAGTGTTTGAAAGCGACACAGACATCTATGCAAGTTACAGGCAAGTTAACTAAAAAATACAAAAGAAGCTCGTGTTTTTGACATTATTAATTGTTTACTTAAATTTGTTTATTCACAAATTAATTAATTGAAAATAAGCGTCTTTACAAAACTTAGTCAAATTTATTTATTAAATAAATAATAATAAATCTAGTCAGTTTAAAAAAATAAAAAAGGAACTTTACTTAAAGTAGAGTTCCTTTGTGTTTTGTTTTTAATTTATTGGCATTTAATTTATTTTAAAAATATCTTATATCAGTTTTTATTTTTTGTTGTTTGTGATTTTAGTTGTTTTTTTGCCTTGATTTTCTTTTGCTTTTTTTGTGCTGTGTTTATGCTGTCTCTGTAAACAACAAATCTTGTCCACAAATATTCAGTTGCCATGTTGATAACCATTGTTAAAAATAAAACAATATAATTATTCCAGCCAACATTTACTGTTAATTCAACTCCCCACCAAATAGAAAGCGGAGTGAAAGCACAATAATAAACAAACACAAGTAGCATTGCTATTGGCACATTTTTTGCACTTTTAAATGTGAATTTTCTGTTAAAAGTAAAGTTCCAAATAACAGACAAAACAAGACTGATGAAATATGAAAGGCCATATTCGTTATTTGCATCATGAAAGATAAGTTCGCTTAACAGCGTAAAACTAACAATTTGAACAACCCCAGCACTTATGCTAAACAAAACAAACTTAATCATGTTAACAACTTCTTGCTTTTTTGTTAACTTTGCTGTTTTTGAACCACCTTGCAAACTGTCTTTATTTAAATTTTCATTTTCAAGTATTGAATTTTGTGCTTGATTTTCAATTTGCTCGCTTGTTGGCTCTGCATTATTTGGTTTTAGGTTTTGATTGTCAATTTGACTTTTTGACTTTGGCTCATCATCTGATTTTTTGTTTGACTGCTCAAAATTATTTTCTTTTGTTTTTAAGTTTATATCAGAACTGTTTTTATCAGTTTTTACATTTCTATTTTTCATATTTAACCTTTGTATATAAAATTATTATATCAAATAAAATTTTATAAATCAAATTTTTTAAGAATATTGCCAAGCAAATTACAGCTGATTTTTTATATCAAATGCAAAACTCATTAAAACATTTTGCCAATTTAAAAGTTAAACCAAATAGGTTAGGATTATTTTAAAATATAAATATACTTAAAAAAAGTTAAAAGTTAAATTTGTAATAGATATTATATAAAAAAGACATTGCTTATAGTTAAAATTAAAATGACAAATGTCAACCTTTCTGCATAAGCTGAAAATGAAGGAGGTGTATTATGTTTTGCAAACAAAATAGATTTTGTGATGATAATTGTAGAAATAGATTTTGTGACATTGATTTCATAGGCATTGCTGGTCCAAGAGGTCCAATGGGTCCTAGGGGAGCGACAGGCGCAACAGGTCCAACTGGTCCAACAGGCCCAGCAGGTGGTCCAACAGGCGCAACTGGCCCAACGGGACCTACTGGCCCAACTGGTGCAACTGGCGCTACCGGCCCAACTGGTGCAACGGGTGAAATTGGCCTAATTGGTCCAACCGGTCC